>NZ_JACHGO010000016.1 GCF_014202345.1 Desulfovibrio intestinalis | reverse complement strand
GCATATATGGCCCCGCCCTATGGTCAAGGGAAAATAGACTTTGGAAATTCGTTCGGATGCTCGCATATATACGGCGTCAGCCTAGTATGGCAGCGCCCTGATGGGTTACGCGCTTTCGGTCCTCGTCATTTCATCGGCGTTTATCGCCATGCTCTAAAACAGGTTTTCCGAAAGCAGGTCCGAGCTTTTTTCCATCGTCTTTTCCCTTGGCAACCGTCGGGTAAGCGTTACAAAAATGTTTGGCGGGCCGCTTGCGCGCGACTCATACAAAAAAGTCGGATTGCAAGCGGCATGACAAACGCGGGACTATGCCGCAAGTTTGTATTGTGTGCCTTGAGCCAAAAGACTCCAGGCAATACGGGCAGTTTTGTTGGCCAGCCCCACACAGGCACGTTTTGTCCCGCGTCGTGCGACCAAGTCCGCCAACCACTTACTGTGCCGACCCTCCGCCATTCGCCCGACGGTGAGCGAGCGCAGCACGGCCCGGGCACCGTGTATCAGCAGAGTGCGTATATATTTATCTCCGCGCTTTGAGATGCCGAAGAGCTTTGTTTTACCGCCAGTGGAGTTTTGGCGCGGCACAAGCCCAAGAAATGCCGCAAACTCCCGTCCGTTTTTGAAGTTGGAAGCGACGCCGGCCACGGTGAGCAAAATCGTGGCCGTGATGAAGCCGATGCCTGGGATTTGCATCAGGCGTTTGCAGGCTTCATTTTCTTTGGCAATGGTTTTCAGGATATCTTCTTGTTCAGTTATTTGCCGGTCCAGAAAGCATAGAGAGTCGTAAAGCGAGGCAAGATTGCGGCGCATAAGGCCGGAAAGAGTGTTGCTTTCATCGGCAATAATCGCGGGTAAATGGGCTCGGATCTGGGCTGTGCCCTGGCGAATGACAATGCCATTCTCGGCGAGTAGCCCTCTAGCCTGGTTTATCAGAGCCGTGCGGGAATGGACGTACCCTTGGCGGACTCTATGTACGCACTGGATGTCCACCTGTTCTGGCGACTTGTGCGGCACAAAACGCATGTTGGGTCGTTGTACGGCTTCGCAGATGGCGGCTGCATCGTTAGCGTCGTTTTTTGCGCCGAGAAGATAGGCTTTCACATATCGTGGGTGAATACGGCGTACGGTATGGCCCAGGCTTTCGATTTCTCTGGCCCAGTATTCCGACGAAGCGCAAGCTTCCATGCCTACCAGGCAAGCGGGGAGATTGGCGAAGAACCGGACCACACCGGAGCGGGACAGGGTGCGTTGCAACACGGGTTTGCCTTTGGCGTCCACGCCGTAGACGGAAAAACTGTTCTTTGCCAAGTCGATGCCGATGGTGGTAATAGCTTTCATTGGGATGGCCTCCTGCAAAGGTTTTTAGGCTACCTTATGCATACCCGCTTCAGTCGGGCGGGGCCATCCCATCATTT
>NZ_JACHGO010000015.1 GCF_014202345.1 Desulfovibrio intestinalis | reverse complement strand
GAATCGTCGTATCAGCCAGTTCAAATTCTGTCGGCAGCCAGGAAAAATGGCGGACAGCTTCTTTTCAATGCGCCAGTCCTCCAGGCAGTTAAAGAGATTGAAGGTCACAGGATCAAGGTTGGCAGCCTTCAGTACTACAAAGTCCGTATGCCGGATATGGCCGGATTCATGATCGACAAACGACCTTGCCAATGCCAACAATTCCGGCTCGCAATCCATCGGCAATGAGGGCAGTTGAATAACCTTGCCGTTGGTGCAGGCTTCACTGCCACCAATACGTACTTGCACCCCATACTGGTCGCCCAGCACGGATGCCAGCAGGGGCAGGCAGTTGAGTACGTCTTTTGTACGTATCATGGCATCACCACAGGCCCAGACTGGGAATAGCAGAATGGGGCACAGCCGTTTCCACTGAGAGCGTATCCGGCAGGATGGGGGCGTCATCCAGTTCCGCATCCACAGTGCCGTCTCTCCGTCCAGCAGGCACATCCGGTGCAGATGCCGTCGCTGAACCAGCCAGCAAGGCATCCAGCACAAAGGCCGGGCCATAACCCTCAATGACCTTCTGGGCGTGTGCCACCAGGGCATCACTATCCTTGAGCAGGCAGACCAAACCCTGCAGGAGCAGCAGGTCAGTGCCCGTGATATTGCCTTTCTTGGGTATGCGCTGCAGTGCGGCCTGCACGATGTCAGCCACTGGGGCCACGTGCGGCTCTACAAATGACAAGCCTGTGAGCTTGGAATGCAGGGTGCGCAGCGGCGAGAGCGCCTTGTGGGTCACTTCCGTCTTGCCGTGATAGACCCTGCGCCAGATGTCTTCGGCGGATTTGGCTACTTCACCAAAGAGCGTTCCTCCGAGACCTTGCACCTCTTCTGCCAGACCGGCTTCCAGCACGGCTGTGTTATCTGTATGTTGCGCCAGCGGGGACACCTTGTACAATTGCCAGCGAAAATCCATGCGGGCGCGAACATAGTCCGGCCCCACAATGGAATTGCGGATAATTTCGCCCCACTGATGATGCTTTTCTATCCAGCCCTGCACATTCTGATCATAATCTGCCAGAAAGGCCTCTTTTTCTTTCTGAAAGTCGTTGCGGATGTTGCAAAGCTCTTGCACGATTTCACCGGCTTTCTCTTCAGGGATGGCCCAGCCAGACATGAAGCGTACTCCGTGCCGGTCGAGATAGTTGAAGGCACGGGCCTTGAGCGTACCGAACACTTTGAGATTTTCCGGGTCAGCGATACGTTTTGAGCCAAGGGACGCCAAATCTTCGGGCGGCAGTTCCGCTCCGCCCAGGTCTTCCTGGTTCATCTTGCGCCGGGCTGACCACAAGCTGACATTGAGGTTGAGGGCTAGCAAATTATCCAGAATGCGAATGTCAGAAATAATCGGTGTCATAACAGTCTCCTAAAATGAGCTTTTAGTAATGTTTAGGACGTAGCCTTCGGTGAGCTTTTTGGCTGCGCGGGCTTCAAGCTCCAGCACGGAATTGTTGCCCGCACAATTTTCAGCAGGGATAGAGTGTTGTTGCCCGGCAGTGTCCGGCTTGCCCCAATGGAGCATAAGACCTTCAGGCCTGGCCTCGCCGATCCAGAACTTTCCGCTCTGTTTCTTGCCGGAAAGGGTATGAACTACCTCCAGATGAACACGCGGCTTCGCCACCGTGGGAGTGTTCCTCAAATGGCTGCGCATGAAGCGCAGGGCTTGTTCACCTTGCAAGTTTTCTGTTTCAGTCGTTTTGGTTTTAAGGGCTTCAGCCTCCACCTGTTGCGGGAACATGCGTTGGGCCAGTTCGTGCAGCATGGCGCGGGTTTCGCGGTTGGCGCGGTATGCCAGAGCACGATCAAGGGCGTAGGTGACAGGCTGGATGCCCTGATGGGCCAGAGGCTGGAAACGCACGGTCAGATCGCCCCAGCGCAGCAAGCTGCGCGTGGAGAAGGTAACTTCAATGGTATTGGTGAGATTGTTGGTGGAAGCTTCGCCCATGAACAACTTGCGCACCTCGTTGGCATACTCCACCATAGTTGCACAGAGCGCTTCGGGCAGTGACGGGAAGCGCCGGGCAAGCAAGCTTTTTTCCACATCTGCAGCCGGGTAGCCCACTTCGCAGATGGTGAAGCGGTCCAGCCACGCGAGGTTCTGGCGTTGAGTTCCCTGATACAGGCCCGTGTCGTCACCGCCGCCATTGGTATTGGCTGTGGCTACGAAACGGAACATGGGGTGGGGGGTGATGATTTCGCCTCCATTTTCCGCTATGCACAAGGGGGAGCCATCCAAGACGCTGTTCAGCCCGGCGGCGATCTCAGGTGAGGTTAAGTCGATTTCATTCAGGAGCAGAATTGCTCCGTGGCGCATGGCCAGTGCCAGCGGGCCGTACTCAAAGACCATGTTGCCGTCTTTGACCGTCAGGTGCCCCACCAGATCGGCAAATTCCAGCCGCCCGTGTCCTGTCACCTCAAAGGCGGGGTAGTTAAGCCTGGCCGCCAGCTGCTTGATGCAACTGGTTTTGCCGCAGCCTGTGGGGCCAAAGACGTACAGCGGTTCCTGCGCATTGAGAAACCAGACCACAACATCGCGGCTGGATTCATGGAAAATATAGTCGTGGTCAATGGCCGGGGTGTAGGCCGAAGGGACGGCGTAGCCCCTGACTGTGGTGCCGGAGGGCTTGCCGCTGAACACTTGACCGGCGTCGAGGTCAGTGGGCTGAAGAGAGTCAAGTTCAGAAATATTCGTGCCTTTCATTATTGCCTCCAAAAACAGGAAGGCGCACCCTCATGGGTACGCCTTCCTGTAAATTTATTATAATGACTGTTAGTTATGTTTTGAAATATGCCTTAAAAGCTCTGCGGGGGGTGTTATTTGCAGTTCTGGAAATATATGCCGCAGTTCTAATAAGTGTTTATCCCCAGACACTAGAAAAGCGGCATTGGCTGCTTTTGCTAAATGAA
>NZ_JACHGO010000014.1:2500-4523 GCF_014202345.1 Desulfovibrio intestinalis | reverse complement strand
GTTATGCAGTATCATCGGCGATGGAGAGCTTAACTTCCAAGTTCGGAATGGGATTGGGTGTACCCTCTCCTCCATGGCTACCAACAAAGTTGTCAAATATATAATTGACAGGGAAGGAAGGAGTTTTTTTCAAAACAAGCCGCACGGGCTATTAGTACTGGTCAGCTCCGCGTCTCGCAACGCTTCCACCTCCAGCCTATCAACGAGGTAGTCTACCTCGGCCCTTCAGGGATTGCTCCAGGGAGAACTTATCTTAAGGCAGGCTTCCCGCTTAGATGCTTTCAGCGGTTATCCCTTCCGCACATAGCTACCCTGCTATGCCGTTGGCACGACAACAGGTCCACCAGGGGTGCGTCCATCCCGGTCCTCTCGTACTAGGGACAGGCCCTTTCAATTCTCCAGCGCCCACAGAAGATAGGGACCAAACTGTCTCACGACGTTTTAAACCCAGCTCGCGTACCACTTTAAACGGCGAACAGCCGTACCCTTGGGACCTGCTTCAGCCCCAGGATGTGATGAGCCGACATCGAGGTGCCAAACCGCATCGTCGATGTGAACTCTTGGATGCGATCAGCCTGTTATCCCCGGCGTACCTTTTATCCAATGAGCGATGACCCTTCCATTCGGGATCACCGGATCACTAACACCTACTTTCGTACCTGCTCGAGATGTCTCTCTTGCAGTCAAGCTCCCTTATGCGTTTGCACTCGACGGCTGGTTTCCAATCAGCCTGAGGGAACCTTTGCATGCCTCCGTTACACTTTAGGAGGCGACCGCCCCAGTCAAACTACCCACCAGACACTGTTCCCTCACCGGATCACGGTAGAGGGTTAGGGACCTGAAAAAACAAGGGTGGTATTTCAACAATGACTCCCCCCATACTAGCGTACAGGGTTCACAGTCTCCCACCTATCCTACACATGCAGTTCCAAATCCCAATGTCAAGCTATAGTAAAGGTGCACAGGGTCTTTCCGTCTTTCTGCGGGTACACGGCATTTTCACCGCGACTTCAATTTCACCGAGTCTCTGGCCGAGACAGTGTGGAGATCGTTACGCCATTCGTGCAGGTCGGAACTTACCCGACAAGGAATTTCGCTACCTTAGGACCGTTATAGTTACGGCCGCCGTTTACCGGGGCTTCAATTCAAAGCTTCGCTTGCGCTGACCTCTCCTTTTAACCTTCCGGCACCGGGCAGGCGTCAGTCCGTATACGTCGTCTTTAGGACTTCGCACAGACCTATGTTTTTAGTAAACAGTCGCCACCACCATTTCACTGCGGCTCCCTCAGGCTCATTAAGTGAATCAATTTCACCCGAAGGAGCACCCCTTCTTCCGAAGGTACGGGGTTATTTTGCCGAGTTCCTTGGCCAGAGTTCTCTCGAGCGCCTTGGATTATTCATCCCACCCACCTGAGTTGGTTTTCGGTACGGTTTGCATGTTCTATACTTAGAAGCTTTTCTAGGCAGTAGAGGCTCAACGGCTTCAGACCTTACGGTCACGGACTCGCGTCTCAGCGTAAAGAAGTGCGGATTTGCCTACACCTCACGCCTACCTGCTTGCACCGGGTAATCCAACACCCGGACCGTCTACCTTCCTGCGTCCCTCCATCGCGCGAACATACAAGTACGTGAATATTAACACGTTTCCCATCAACTACGCCTTTCAGCCTCGCCTTAGGGACCGACTAACCCTGGGAAGATTACCTTTACCCAGGAAACCTTGGGTTTACGGCGAACGGGTTTTTCACCCGTTTTATCGTTACTCATGTCAGCATAATCACTTCTCCACAGTCCAGCATGCTTTACAACACACCTTCAGCCCGTGAAGAACGCTCCCCTACCAGACCGCATACGCGGAATTCAAAGCTTCGGTACTATGCTTAGCCCCGTTACATTTTCGGCGCAACGTCATTAGACCAGTGAGCTATTACGCTTTCTTTAAACGATGGCTGCTTCTAAGCCAACGTCCTGGGTGTCTCTACAACGTCACCACCTTAACCACTGAGCATAGATTTGGAGACCT
>NZ_JACHGO010000013.1 GCF_014202345.1 Desulfovibrio intestinalis | reverse complement strand
TTCCGTGAATCGAGATTTCTGCATTGCCGTCTCCTTGAGGGCAGTTTGCCAGAAATCTCTACCATGCGCTGGTCCTATTTTAGGGGAAGGTTACATTCCCCTGAAATCGAGGCGCAGCAGGAGTGTGCCTTTGACGCCCTGAGCGCCAAGCCGCGCTCGTCATGTCGCCGCTTTGATGCTTCCCAGACTGGGAAACAGGCGGAATGAATCGTACATGGGAACTTTTGTAGGCTTGCGCCATTCATAAATGAATACACCAGATACGAAAATGCAGACGTAAGTCCCCCCTTTTCCATGTATGGCTGAAATCGCCGTAAGCCGAGCGCAAAGCAGGTGGGCGAGGCAATTTCACGAGTTTTTATCTGAAGCGCTCTGGCGACGGTTTGAGCAGCCGCCTGGGCATTTCAAGCCGAAAGTGCTCTAAACTTGACCAAGTTCGATTATCTGCCGGGCTGAATCTTCGGCCGTAATCATGCCTGACTCGGCTTCGGCAGTTGATGGCCCCCTGCTTTCGGGCAGCAAAACATCTTGCTCAACACTCCCGCCGACGATGTCCCTGACTTCTTCAATGGCTGTTTTGTTGGTCAGATCCATAATTTCGAGCGCAGAGCCTTCCTGACTGGCGGCCAGATCATGAGCCACCGCAGATTCACCGCCAAACAGACCGTCCAGGGTCGCATCCTCGGCAAAAATACTTGCCACATCGGCCGTACCGTAAGGCGTATCAAAGTCATGATCCTGAGCGTTCACAGTCGTTGCATCCAACGAACCAAAAAACAGTGGCCCGTCGGCCATGTCGTCACCGGCCCCCGGTTCATAAGATTCAGCAAAGGGGTTTTGCTGGCTGGAAGTATCTTCTCCAGCGCCTGCAGACACGGCGGCACCATGTTGATCCGCTGCACTGCCGTCAAGGGGCTGCGCCAATGCTGCAAACATCACCGCACCACTGTCCTCATTGGTGCTGGCAAGGCTGTCACCCTCATCCTGAACCGAAAAGTCAACCACGGCGCTGAACGGCACAGGTGCGCCAAAATCAGCCGAATGGTTTTCTCCGTTGATCTCAATAGCGACATTTTCAGCCGCAAAGGAACTCAAAACATCGTAAAGGTCGGGATACAGCGTTTGCAAGTCTGCAACAGAAAACGAACCTTCAAGATTTATCTTCAAAAGACCGGAAAGAAAATCGCTGTCATCGGCAAGCGCGGCCAGCCACACCCCGTACTGCGCGTTCAGGGCTGCGGCATCCGCAGCCTGAAGAACGAGTTCGAACGTGCCGTTATCCTTGGGGGTGATAACCAGAGCGTCACTGCCAACCTTGCCATTCAGAATAACAGTATTGCCGTCGCCGCCAATTTCAATGGAGTTTCCTTTACCTTCAATGGCTCCATCAATGATAATCTTGCTGCCTCCGCCACCGAGGGTGATCATATTTTCAGAAGCGCCATCGGTCCTCATAGCCACGCCAGCGCCGTCATTGGCCCTGAGAGTTATCACATTGTCGCCGTTCTCCCCGACAACGTAATTTTTTCCGCCGCCACGCGCCCACATGGCCACAGCATTGGCAGCAGCCTTGGCGGTGACGTCAATGGTCAGGGTAAGAGGGGCATCTTCCTGGGCCGAAATGATATTGGTACTTGAGGCATTGGCTCTCAGCCCGGCCGCTTCACCTTCCGTAGCCGCAGCTTTAAGAACAATCTCGCCACTTGCGGAAATATTCGTAGTGCCGCTGTACCATGTGTCCACGGCAGCCGTACCGTTGGCGGCGGTATTGGTATCTACCAGAATATTTCCATCGCCAGCGGTCAGCGTTATTTCGCCGCCTGCGTTATGTACCGTCTGTCGATTGCTCAATGGAGAGCCCGAAGTGAGCCTGATGTCACCGTGATCCGCTGTCAGGTTAATTTTTCCCTGCGTCCAGACATCAACAGTGCGCCCCCCACCGCTTATATCGATATCCCCCTTGCCAGAATGGATATCGACTCTGGCATTTGCGCCTGTGGCAGTGATCAGCGAGTAACCCTGCTTCGAATCCGTAGAGTGCATGGTAATGTTGCCATCTGCCGTAGACACATCAAATCTGTCATTACCGCCAAGCAATGTCGTACTAGAGTTCATGGTGATATCACCACGTTCTTTAACGATAATTTGGGCTGTCGTCCCAACCCCCTGAGCGTAGATAGCACCGCCAGAAAGCGAGATATCGCCAACCTGGGTTTCCATCTCCAGTCGACCGCCATTCTTTATTACGCCAAGAGTGCTGCCGGGGTTGCTGACGGAAATAGACCCGGCGGCGGCATCGCTGGAAGAAACACCGTCATATCCGGTCTTGAGGGATATCAGGGCACCCGCGCCATCGGCCGTAAGCGCGCCATTAGAGCTTTGCACATCAACGACTATCTTGCCATTTTGCGCATAGAGGCTGTTGGACGAATTGTTGCCATAGGAGAGAATCATAGATCCACTTCCCCGGCTGTTACCAAGAGTAATGTTAATATCGCCGTCGGTGGTGCTTATCTTATTTTCCCCACCTGCTTCAGCAAACATGGCACGTGCGAAATGGCCGCTGGCAATGTCAGTAGTAAAGTTCACGTCACCGCTACCGCCGACGTTGATTTCATTCACGCCCCCATTCGTGGCATAAAGAAGCCTGCCATTACTTACACTGTGCAGATTAACATCACCTTCTGTGGTGACAAAATTTTTCCCTTTATTCAATGCAGACAACGCAGAGCTATCATTCGCTGCACCTGCGTTGTTGAGGTTGACGTCCCCCTTCCCCATGTCAATTCTGTTCGAAGAGGTCGACCCAGCAACATAAACTCTGGTATTACTCGTAAGCTCTCCACCTGATGACAGAACTTCAATGCTGCCGCCGCCATTGTTCAGAACGCCATTATTCAGGATGATCCTGTTTTCATCGTCTGCAAGGGGTCCGGCGGCGGGGTCGCCGCTGGCATATATCTTACTTCCTCCTGTAAGCGCATCTGCAACGACGATTTCGTCATTACCGGCCGACCCGTTTATAAAAAGTTTTGCGCTCCCCTCATACTTTCCGGTAGCTGAGTTATAAAAAGAGCTGTTGTTCCCTTTCTGGAAGCTCACGGTCCCATCAATTCCTGAAACAGGACCATATAAATCATCACAAGCGGCAGAATCAAAGGTATAAGCATAGTTATTGCCGCCAATATTCGCGGCATCCACACTTACCAGTTGAATCGTATAGCTTAAACTTTTTCCAGCCGCATCCACTCCGGTTACGGTAACGTAGTTCGCAAGCATCCCGTCAGGACCAAGGGCCTTCAACGCTTCCAGGCCTGCCGGGGTAAGGGAGAAAGCCAGCTTGCCCCCAACTTGGCTGGCAGACCAGTAACCGTTGTCATCATCAAACGCATACTGCCCCTGCAAGGGGACTTCTACGGCATCAGAGGCCGCGCCCCGCGTGTACAGAACGGCACGCGCGTCGGCAGCGTAAACCGTACCAGATCCACCGCCACCAGGCCCGCCATTGCCGGGCGTTGCCCCTGGCACCGTTGCGCCTTCAGAGCCATACTGATCCATAGCAGCAGATGTGAACTGCAAAGGCGCACCAACAACAGTACTTGCGCTTTGCGGCCCGCTGGCAAGCCCGTCCAGATGGTCAATGCCAGAAGCAAGTTCAGCTCCATCGTGCTCAACATAGTGTGAAGACCGCTCCACTGCGGAAGGACCAGCCGCAGGAGCCAGATTCGGCCCGAACGCAGCGAAAAAGTCGCTGCCTGAAATCAGCACGCCGTCGACTTCAAAGTCCGGCATGCTTTCTCTGGTGTATTCTGAATAAAAATCTATCACGCTGATGCTGGAACCATCTTCAAAGCTAAAAATCAGATTATTGTCAGTCCGCCCAAGTGTGGCCTGATCAGCTGAAAAATCCAGAAGATATCTGGCGTCAGCCGCGGTATTGACGGTAATATGTTGACCATTTTTAGGCTGATTGATCATGATGGAATTCATATAAAACTCCTGTTCTGGCTGAATTCAGCAGCAAGTTGGAGGCCACACCGCACAGCTAAAAGAGCTGTAACAGCATGGCCAAAACGGCAGTGTAGCACCTTAGAATTTTTTGGAAGACCAAAGGATATGGCCTGAGCCGCGCACCGATAAAGGAGGGACTCAAAAAGAAAAATAGAGGAGGATCAGAGGGGCATCCTCCACAGCCACCACTGAAAATGGCTGTATGAAACTATTTGCGAAAATAGTTTTATACATTCAATAACACTTTAAAAATAATTGTCAATACCAGTTATAGAAAGACAAAATGAATACCCTGCGCAAATGCAGTATGAGGTAGGTCGTCAAATTCGAACGCCATGTTAAGCGGCAATCGGCAGCTTTGGTTTCATCATCCCGCTTCTGACAAACGCCGCCGGTGAGAGATAGCCAAGTGCTGCCTGGCGTCTTTGTCGATTATAAAAAACCTCAATATACTCTGTCACATCTGTAATTGCTTCTGCCTGTGATCTGTAGCTTTTGCGATGGACCAACTCATTCTTCAATAAGCCCCAGAAGCTCTCCATGGGGGCGTTGTCGTAACAATCCCCTTTTTTGCTCATGGAACAGATCAGACCATATGCGTGGAGCTTTTTCTGATAAGCTGCGCTGCAATACTGGCTGCCGCGATCCGAATGCAGAATCAGTCCCACAGGTGGGCGGTGGAAACGCACCGCCTTCATCAATGCAGCCAAGACAAGCCCGGTATCCATACGCTCAGCCAGGCTGAAGCCGACAATTTCCCGGCTGTGTAAATCTTTGATTCCGGCAAGATATACCCAGCCCTGCCGTGTGGGGATATAGGTTATGTCACTCACCCACACGCGGTTGTGTTCGCCCGGCGTGAAGTCACGGTTCAGAAGATTGGAAGCGACCGGCAACGCGTGATTTGACTCCGTGGTGCGGATAACCCGTCGTTTGCGCTTACAGACGAGGCCCAGTTCACGGCGGAGCTGCTTGACCTTCCAGAGGCTGACGGCACAACCGCTTGCCACGAGTTCCCGGTGCAACCGCTCCGCGCCGTATGTGCCGCGTGTTCTCTGGTGGGCAGCCAGAACCTCGGCCTCCAGACGAGTTGTCTTGTTTGATGGGGCAGCGTCGCGTTTGAGCCAGGCGTAGTATCCACTGACAGATGCGTGCAAAACCAGGTCGATTGAAACGGCGCAGGTGATCGAAGAGCTGATTGAAATGGCTAAAAAGTTTCAGGAAGCCGCAAGGCACGGTGAAACTTCTGGCCTGACGCCGGATGAGCTACTTTTCTACGATGCCTTGGCGGATAACGAATCGGCGGTTCGGGAATTGGGCGATGAGATTTTGAAGAAGATCGCTCAGGAACTGACAGAGAGCTTGCGGAAAAATATTACGGTTGATTGGTCGAAGCGCGAGAGCATCAGGGCAAAATTACGAATCTTGGTGAAGCGGATTCTGCGGAAGTACAAGTATCCCCCAGATCAGGCAGAGGGGGCCATCGACATTGTGCTTAGGCAGGCGCAAGAATTGGGAGAGGCTTGGGCGTAGATAACTTTAACTGTCCCAGATTTGAGCTACAGTTGATTGAGAAAAATCAAACACACGGCAAGGTTTCGACGATATCATATCGCCCTAACCCCCTAGATAGTGTCGTCACGAGATTGTCTAAAATTTGATTTTGTGGCATAGTTCGCTTGCCTTCCACCGCAAGCGAGGACCACATGTCACGACCTGCCCATAGACGACACGACATTTCTGATGCTGTTTGGAAAAAACTCGAGCCTCTTTTGCCTGGCCGCGAAGGGAGTTGGGGCGGCGTAGCCCACGACAACCGACGCTTTATAGATGCAGTTTTTTGGATCATGCACACCGGTGCGCCATGGCGAGATTTGCCGCCCGACTTTGGCGACTGGAGCAACACCCACCGTAGATTTATTCGCTGGCGTGATAATGGTGTGTGGGAACGACTGCTTGAAATGTTGATCGACGAGCCGGACTTTGAATGGCTGATGATCGATGCCAGCCATTGCAAAGTTCATCCCCACGCGGCTGAGGAATTTTTGGTACGCCAGCAGCAGGTACACCGTCAGGGCCGTGTAGACTTGAATCAGTACCGCGTTTTCCGAGTTGCCGACAAAGGTCTTTATGCGCAGATTTTGTTTGATTTCCTTGAAGAAAAGCTCGATTTGCCAGCGGTCTTTATAGATGTCGGCAATGGTTTTTGGCGAGAGCCGGAAGTTATTGGTTAAAAACTCGTAATGTTTTCCGGTTTTCTGGTCGCGGTAGCCAATACGCCGCAGCCGCAGGCCTTTTCCCCGACTGACGACCTCAATGATGTGATCGGAAGTGACACCGGTCCCCCGGCGCACCGGGCGGCGCTCCAAAAGCTTATAAACGGCGTTGCGTTTGAGGCGGGTCACGAAAAAGATGGCTTTTTCCTCAAGGGCTCGAAACCAGGGGTAGCTGATGTACGCCTTGTCAAAAACCACTATGGAGGCTTTGGGCAGTTCCAGGGATTGAGCCATACGACTTTCATGTGTTTTGGCGTCGGTGACGGTTACGAAAGCCGGGATATGCCCGTCATGGTCCAGCAGGGTGTGCATTTTGACGCCGCCTTTGGCTTGGCGGAACGAAGCCCATGGGAAGAGCGAAAGGCAAAGCTTGATGGTGGTAGCGTCCAAGCTGAACAGCTTGGATTTGAAGCGAAATTTGTGCTTCGGAGTTTTTGTCGCGCACAAGCCGTACATTTCGGCGAACAGGTCATGAAAAAAGCCCACGGGCCGGGAGTTGTTCGCATCAGCGAACGTTGAGCGGGCCACGTTTTTCAGGCCCCAGTGGTACAAGCGGTTCCCGGCTGCGGCCAGGCAACGCAACCCATCGCGCATGGAGCGCCTTGCGGCAAGCTGTATGAAGGCCATGGCGGTGAACTGCTCCTTGAAGCCGAATTTGCGTGAGGCCCGCCCTACTTTGTGCCGGTGTTCGAGCTTTTGAAAAACATGTCTGGGAATCAGAGATAGCATCTGGGAGAAAAGTGTATTATGGTGACTCATGTCCAAAATCTCCTTGTGTGGCAAAGTTTTTCGCAAACTCTTTATACCACATCGCATTGAGATTTTGGACTTTTTTCTTAACCCTTAGCCGGACAGCAATGGGAGCAGATGACATCGCGGTCGCCCTCAGCGAGGTGCGGCCCATTGTTGGTTCGTCGGTCTTGGTTGCGCGATTTGAGATATTGCGGCCTATGAGGGTCTTAAATCTTGATGCACTCAAGTTGTTAATAGAAGAAGGCAGCTATTTTGATCCGAACTATGCAGTACGTCTTGGTCGAAAACATTTCTTTCCAGAGCTCTGGTTTGATTTACTCCGCCCTACAATGCCGGGTGAAGAAGAAATGGATTATCTGCCAACACAAGCCATTGCTGAATTTCTGGCCGCACCTGACAGCCTGAATATCGATGGAATCAAACACCCCTCAGTGCAAGCTGGTCACCAGGGGAATAATATCATTTTTTTTCATGGCCACGGCGGTGTGCGCGTTGTCCACAGGCCGAAACCTCTCTGTGTTGAATGGCCCTTTGAAATTGAAGGTCAGCCCGACGTCATTGTACGAGAATCTAATTTCCAAAAGGACAGCGAACAGTCTGAAGAAGGCTATGACTGCGACTTGCTCTGCAATGACGGCCAAGAATCTTCGTTACAGTTAGACATCAACAATATTGGCCTATATCACATAAGCAGTGTAAAAACGAACTATTCCTCTCAAAAAGTAATATGGCAAGCACCTGATTCCAAAACACAACACTCATAACAGGATATTGATTTGCTGTAAAAATACTTTCTATGATGGCAATAACAAGAAATAAGTTTGTCTAAAATGTTTCATGTAATATGCATTATGCGAAATTATTGCTAATGATTGGATGGTGCCCAGAATTTTTCACACATTTTGCAGCAGCCAGTCGGTGGAGAATGGTTTCGTATCATGCCCCAAAATCTCTGATTTAAGCTGATATTTCTTGGTTCATGTTCATATACCGTTGTGTGCCCCACTTTTGCCCAGCCATATAGCGCAGGCGGGCAGCCACTGACCCTCTCCCCGAAAAGTATACCATTTTTCCTAACTTAGTGACCCAAAAAGGAAGCTATGTTGTTCATTAAATTTTGAGAATATATTACTTTTTCAAGAGCACCAGAGTAATATTTCAAATACCCCTCGAAGCCCTGTCCAGCACTAAGCTGGGCGGGGCTTTGTCATTTTGCTATCGAAGGAGGATATTCATATGAACCAATACCAATCAGAAAACATTACCGATTTGGGTAAGGCCCTGCTCTGCGTACAACGAACCGTTCAACGTGCTACAAAAGACGCTGAAAATCCCTTCACCAAAAGCTGGTACGCCAGCCTCAACAGCGTCATGGACGCCTGCCGTGATGCGCTCATCGAAAATGGCATCTGGCTGTGCCAGTATCCTGTGCCTGTGGAACAGCCCAACTCCTTAGGGCTGGTTACCAAGCTGACACATGCAGAGTCTGGCCAGTGGCAAAGCTCTCTTGCTGTGGTTCCTTTGCCCAAGGCCGACCCGCAGGGCATGGGATCGGCAATTACTTATGCTCGCCGCTACGCGTTAACCGCCATGTTGGGCATGGTAACCGAAGATGACGACGGTGAGAGGGCAAAAATTGGACGCAAGTCGACATTACGCCCTAAATTGCCCGTAGTTGCCCCTGAATCGCAAAAAGGGGAACAACGCAACTCATCCACCGCAAACAACATTTCGGCCCCCTCAAATCGTCCGCCAGCAAGCCTTGAAAATCTTCCGCCGCTAGAAGGCGTCACCTACCAGCAAGTTACAGCCCAAGACGGACGTCCCTACATCATTGCCACCGGCAACACGCAGGCCAAAAAGGAACTGCTGACCGGTTCGGGCTTCCGGTGGAACCCGCAGAGAAAATTGTGGTGGAAGTATGTTGATGTCGCATAGCAAAAATCAAAATACCGAGTGAAAGGGCTGCCTGATGGCGGCCCTTTCGCTTTTATGGAGACAGGATCATGGAAATGACAGACCGCACGGAAGGCTTGCGGGCATTAATTCGTCAGGGGCTGCAAGCCGTCTCCCAGAAAAGTACCACCGCACAACTAGGCGATAGGTCCACCTATGTTGGCATGAGCGACATTGGCCAGCACTGGGAATGTCCTCGTGCCGTTCTCGCCCGTAAGGTGATGCCAACACCGAATAGCCTGGAGCGTCTGCTGACCCTGCAGCGCGGACATTGGTTTGAATCCGGCGTTGGCAAGGCGCTTGCGTCTCTGGGCCTGTATGTACTGCCTCAGCTTGAGATCAACTGGCAGCATCAGGGCGTGCC
>NZ_JACHGO010000012.1 GCF_014202345.1 Desulfovibrio intestinalis | reverse complement strand
GCCCTCAATTGCGGCTTCCACTGCCGAATGCTCTGTGCCAATTGACAAGCATAGGCGATGGCTGAAGCCGTGTCAGGACAGTGAACGTGGACTTTGATCAAGGTGGCATCCAGCGCTTCCTTCAGGCCGGGAAAGTGCTGACGTAGCACCGCTGCTGCTGCCATGCGTGGAATGTTAACTTCTTCCACATCCCAGGCCCGTACGGTCAACAGCACATAGTCCAAAACAGCAAGGGCCGGGGAATCACCCCCGGCCCTTGGCTGTGCCTCTTCCACAAAGAATCGTCGTATCAGCCAGTTCAAATTCTGTCGGCAGCCAGGAAAAATGGCGGACAGCTTCTTTTCAATGCGCCAGTCCTCCAGGCAGTTAAAGAAATTGAAGGTCACAGGATCAAGGTTGGCAGCCTTCAGTACTACAAAGTCCGTATGCCGGATATGGCCAGATTCATGATCGACAAACGACCTTGCCAATGCCAGCAATTCCGGCTCGCAAGCCATCGGCAATGAGGGCAGTTGAATAACCTTGCCGTCGGTGCAGGCTTCACTGCCACCAATACGTATCTGCACCCCGTACTGGTCGCCCAGCACGGATGCCAGCAGGGGCAGGCAGTTGAGAACGTCTTTTGAACGAATCATGGCATCACCACAGGCCCAGGCTGGGAATGGCTGGATGAGGCAGCGTGTTGTCTGCCACGGAGATATCCGGCAATATGGGGGCGTCATCCATATCCCCACCTGCAATGTCGTCTATCTGTTCAGCTAAGCCGTCTGATTCGTGGATAACGTTCGGCCCAGCCAGCAAGGCGTCCAGCACAAAGGCCGGGCCATACCCCTCAATGACCTTCTGGGCGTGTGCCACCAGGGCATCACTGTCCTTGAGCAGGCAGACCAGGCCTTGCAGCAACAGCAAGTCTGTGCCGCTGATGTTGCCCTTCCTGGGTATGCGCTGCAATGCGGCCTGCACGATGTCTGCCACCGGAGCCACATGCGGCTCCACGAAAGACAAGCCCGTGAGCTTGGCATGCAGAGTTCGCAGAGGCGAAAGGGCCTTGTGGGTTACTTCCGTCTTGCCGTGATAGACCCTGCGCCAGATGTCTTCGGCAGACTTGGCCACTTCGCCGAAGAGTGTGCCGCCCAGACCCTGCACCTCTTCTGCCAGACCGGCTTCCAGCACGGCTGTGTTATCTGTATGTTGCGCCAGCGGGGACACCTTGTACAATTGCCAGCGAAAATCCATGCGGGCACGCACATAGTCCGGCCCCACAATGGAATTGCGGATAATTTCGCCCCACTGATGATGCTTTTCTATCCAGCCCTGCACATTCTGATCATAGCCTGCCAGAAAGGCCTCTTTTTCTTTCTGAAAATCGTTGCGTATATTGCAAAGCTCTTGCACGATTTCACCGGCTTTTTCTTCAGGGATGGCCCAGCCGGACATGAAGCGTACTCCGTGCCGGTCCAGATAGTTGAAGGCGCGGGCCTTGAGCGTACCGAACACCTTGAGATTTTCCGGGTCAGCAATGCGCTTTGATCCCAGAGATGCCAGGTCTTCAGGGGGCAGTTCTGCGCCGCCCAGGTCTTCCTGGCTCATCTTGCGCCGGGCTGACCACAGGCTGACATTGAGGTTGAGGGCCAGTAAATTGTCGAGAATACGAATGTCAGAAATAATCGATGTCATAACAGCCTCCTAAAATAAGCTTTTTGTAATGTTTAGGACGTAGCCTTCGGTGAGCTTTTTGGCTGCGCGGGCTTCAAGCTCCAGCACGGAATTGTTGCCCGCACAATTTTCAGCAGGGATAGAGTGTTGTTGCCCGGCAGTGTCCGGCTTGCCCCAATGGAGCATAAGACCTTCAGGCCTGGCCTCGCCGATCCAGAACTTTCCGCTCTGTTTTTTACCGGGAGGGGTATGAGCTACCTCCAAATGAACACGAGGCTTCGCCACCGTAGGAGTGTTCCTCAAATGGCTGCGCATGAAGCGCAGGGCTTGTTCACCTTGCAGGCTTTCTGTTTCAGTCGTTTTGGTTTTAAGGGCTTCAGCTTCCACCGGTTGCGGAAACATGCGCTGTGCCAATTCGTGCAGCATGGCGCGAGTTTCGCGGCTGGCGCGATAGGCAAGCGCTCGGTCAAGGGCATAGGTGACAGGCTGTATGCCCTGATGGGCCAAAGGCTGGAAGCGCACGGTCAGATCGCCCCAGCGCAGCAGGCTGCGCGTGGAGAAGGTAACTTCAATGGTGTTGGTCAGATTGCCGGTCGAAGCTTCTCCCATGAATAGTTTTCGGATTTCGTTGGCGTACTCCACCATGGTGGCACAGAGCGCTTCGGGCAGTGAAGGGAAGCGCCTGGCAAGCAAGCTTTTTTCCACATCCGCAGTTGGGTAACCCACTTCACAGATGGTAAAGCGGTCCAGCCACGCGAGGTTCTGGCGTTGTGTGCCCTGGTACAGGCCCGTGTCATCGCCAGCGCCATTGGTATTGGCTGTTGCCACGAAGCGGAACATGGGGTGCGGCTGGATGATCTCACCCCCATTTTCCGCTACGCACAGGGTGGAGCCATCCAAGACGCTGTTCAGGCCAGCGGCGATTTCTGGCGAGGTTAAGTCAATCTCATTAAGCAGAAGAAGTGCGCCGTACCGCATGGCTAGTGCCAGCGGGCCGTACTCAAAGGCCATGTTGCCGTCTTTGACCGTCAGGTGCCCCACCAGATCGGCAAATTCCAGCCGCCCGTGTCCTGTCACCTCAAATACGGGATAGTTAAGCCTGGCCGCCAGTTGCTTGATGCAACTTGTTTTGCCGCAGCCTGTGGGGCCGAAGACATAGAGAGGTTCATGTGTCCCCTGTGGCCCTTGAAGATTTACGAACCAAACCACCATGTCGCGGCTGGATTCGTGGAAGATGTAGCCTGGGTCAAGGATCGGAGTGTACGCTGTGGGCGCGGCATAGCCTCTTACCGTGGTGCCGGAGGGTTTGCCGCTGAAAACCTGCCCGGCGTCGAAGTCGGTGGGCTGGAGGTTGGATATTTCAATAATTATAGGATTTTTCATTATTTTCACCTTTTCATGTTGTGTGTGCTATTCGCTTGACCGAAGGCGAACAAGGCCCTATCTTTTTGATAGACAGGGGGTATTTATGTCAGAGCAAACAGTTAGTTTTTCTGTTGACGCCAGTCTGTTGAGTGCCTTTGTGCATGTTGCTGAAAAGAACGCCTGCGACAATACTGAGCTTCTGAGAGCATTTATGGCTGAGTATGTGCAGCAGGACGTCCGTAGGAATCATTACGACATGTGGTTCAAAGGCAAGGTGGAGCGCGGATTGCAAGAATTGGAGGCGGGACGTGGCCTGACACAGGAGCAGGCTCTTGCACAGATGGGAGCCTTTAAATCTTCGCTGGCGGCTAGTCGAGAAGGATCACTATGAATCTGATCTGGTCTCCTCAATCCCTAGAAGACCGAAAACAGATTTATGCTTTCATCTTTGAACATGATAATCAGGCTGCGGATGCATTGGATGACTTGTTCGACAATCAGGCCAATCGGCTGCTGACGTTTTCTGAAATGGGTAAACCAGGACGTATAAAGGGGACTCGCGAACTTGTTGTCCATAAACACTATTTGCTTGTGTATACATGTTCACCGGGTGCGATACGCGTTGTAACCGTTCTGCACACATCGCGGCAGTACCCAGCCTGATCAGCCGAATACAATCTCCCGCATAAGGCGCATGCCCAGCAGGTTGTTTCAAAACCGCCGCCTGTTTTGATTCGGCACAGGGCCACGTCAGAATCATACCCCTGATAACCTCCCGGAGTTCAGTTTATGGGTGAAATGGACAGCCGCTCAGAAGGCGCACCCGTACGCTCGCAGCGTGCTAGCAATGCATCTACGTCGATTCCGCCTACCCCTTCAAAGCGGAAAATGTCGGTCAGTTCTTCATGCAGGGCGTCACGATTAAGCGTGCTGCGTCCTGCTGCTACTGACATGCGAAAGCGGTACTTCCCCGTTTCTACCCAATCCTGTGCGCCAGACTGGCGGTGAACCAGCTTGAGCACCGTCTCCATTTCTTTGATTTCGTTATCTAAGGCCGTGCGCTGCTCCTTGAGGGCAGCTAGCTTTTCAAGTGCTGGTTCCCATTGCGGCATCTGCACTCCCTGTGGGAATTTGGGGCAGTCGCCGTTATATTCACAGTACGAACAGATTGGGTAAAAACCTTGGGCGCAATCCACCTGTGCCAGGGTTATGTTCCCTGCGCGGAATGCTGCTAGCTCGTCCCAAAGCTGTGTCGCATGGTCAAGGGCCGTATCGAGCATGGCCTGATTGAAGCCATAGGGACCGAACGCCTTTACCTCCTTCATAGAAAGGCAGAGCAGCCATGCCTCCATACTTGCCTCGGTAGCAGTTGTGGGCAGATGCAGGCCAAGATGGGCAAGGCAAAGTTGCGGAAAGGTCATTTTGTCATGTAGAAGCGTACCGTCCTCAGTACGGAGGCTGAAGACGGGCTTCCTCCATGCTTTTGCCATAAGCCCGATCTGTCCGTGCAGTTGCAGTAGATGGGAATCGTGCGGCGAAGCAGGCAGCTTGTCCGTACTCTTCACTTCCAGAATCCGTATGGCATTGACGGGCGCACCCCAGACCACCACAAAATCCAGATGTGCCTTGATGGGTACGCCCTGATGCTGCCAGTTGATCTCAAGCTGGGGCAATACATGCAGGCTCAGGGATGCCAGAGCCTGGCCAACCCCGGATTCAAACCAATGCCCGCGCTGCAGGGTCAGCAGGCGCTCCAGGCTGTTTGTGGTGGGCAGCACCTTTCTGGCCAACGCAGCCCGTGGACATTCCCAGTGCTGACCAATGTCACTCATGCCCACATAGGTGGACCTGTCGCCCAGATGAGCGGTGGTACTTTGCTGAGAGACCGCCTGCAGCCCCTGACGAATTAATGCCCGCAATCCTTCCGTGCGGTCTGATAGTTCCATAATCCTGTCTCCATAAAAGCGAAAGGGCCGCCATCAGGCAGCCCTTTCACTCAGTCTTTTTGTTTTCGCTATGCGGCATCAACATACTTCCACCACAATTTTCTATGCGGGTTCCAGCGGAAGCCTGCACCTGTGAGCAATTCCTTTTTGGCCTGCGTGTTGCCGCTGGCAATGATGCAGGGCCGCCCGTCCTGGGCCGTGACCTGCTGGTAGGTTATGCCCTCCAGCGGAGGAAGCTTTTCAAGGTTGGCTGTTGGTCGATTTGAGGTGGCTGGAGACTTGCTTTTGATGTTGGCATCGGGAGAACCCACTTTTCGCGCCTCAGAGGCGTTTATGGGTAATTTCGGACGTGAGGGCGTTTTTCGGCCAGTTCTCGCTCCCTCGCCGTCATCATCTTCCGTGACCATGCCCAACATGGCGGTTAGAGCGTAGCGACGGCAATAGGTCATGGCCGATCCCATGCCCTGCGGGTCGGCCTTTGGCAGGGGAACAACAGCAAGGGAACTTTGCCATTGACCTGATTCCGCATGGGTCAGCTTGGTAACCAGCCCGAGAGAGTTGGGCTGCTCCACTGGCACAGGATACTGACACAGCCATATGCCGTTTTCGATGAGCGCATCACGACAGGCATCCATGACGCTGTTGAGGCTGGCGTACCAGCTTTTGGTGAAAGGATTTTCAGCATCCTTAACTATGGGTTGCATGGTTCGTTGCACGTTGAGCAAAGCCTTGGCCAGTTCGGTGATGTTTTCAGATTGGTATGGGGTCATGAGATTCCTCCGTGATTGAAAAATGACAAAGCCCTGCCAGCTTGGTGCTGCACAGGGCTTTCAGGCTGATTTGAAGCATTACTCTGGTATTCTTGAAAGAGTAATATATTCTTAAAGATGGATGAATAACATTGTTCCATGTTCCATTTTTGATTCCTGTGTCAGGGACGCCAACCTTTCAATGGCATACTTTCTACTTCTGACCGCTCCTAAAAATGGGGAGATTACCTATCACTTCTCACCGGGGATCGCAATTATCGCCAGGACATAGAAGAGGAGGGGCCACTACAAGCGGCAGCAGCACCTGGCTGCAAAAATTACGGTAGTTGTTTGCAGATGAAAAACGCTGTCGGCCAGCCTGAACAATAGCGGCACGGGCCGCAGGACTTTTAAAACGGGGCAGCGCATCCACAGCGGCATTAAAGGCCTCCGCGTTGGCATCCGCTGGCAGCAGCATCCCGACATCCGGTGTAACCAGTTCCGCAATGCCGCCCACAGCCGTGCCAATTATGGGTATGCCCGCATGAAGAGCCTCCATCATGCTCACCGGAACCCCCTCTGAAGCGCTGACGTTTACCAGCGCGTCCACAGCCGTGGTATTCATAAAGGCCCGCACAGCATCCACGGGCATTTGCCCGTGCAGCACATATTGCAGATTGGCAACGCCCTGCAGGTGATTCTTGCAGTATTCGGCAAGGGGCGCCAGCAACTCACCGCCGCCCACGTGGTGCCATACGCATGCGCATTCCGGCCTGGCCAAAGCATATTGGCGCACCCGCTCGGCCAACAGATCCAGCCGCTTGATGGCGACGGCCGAACTGCACGAAAGCAGAATACGCTCGTTGGGGGAAGGAATACGCAGTTGCGGCTCGGCCTCCGGTACGCCCAGATAACTGACCGCAAGCCTCTGCGGGGGGACGCCCTGGGCCTCAAGCGTCGCCGCGCCCTGCCGCGAGCAGGGCACAACCATGTCAGGAAGCGTGGCGCGCCATCGGCAAAGGGGGATATAACCGCTGGCATTTTGCTCTGGAAAAATATCATTGCCGTGCGCTCTCGTTACCACAGGAGCATGGCTGCCCGCGCAGGCGCAAGTTGTGGGCGTGAACCAGTACGTATAAAATACCCCTTTGCGCCCAGCGTTTTCTTCTGCCGTCAGCATGGCCCGCAGCCGTTCTTTGTGTACCCGCACCGTCGCGCAGGCATAGGCCAGACGCGCCAGAGCGCGCGCGTTGAACGGCACAGCCCCGGACAGAACCTCCTGCCAAAACAGCCGCCCAAGCCCGTAACGCAGCATGTACGCACATTTTTGCCGGGGGGTGAGTACAAGGGCATCCGACACCTCCACCCCCGCAGGCAAGGCACGACGCCCGCTGGCCCGGCTTACGGGCAAAATGGAGACGCGAAAGCCCGCCTCCAGCAGGTAGGGGATTTCATCCTGCAGAAATGTCTCGCCTTCTCCGTATGGGAAGCGGTGCGTAACAAGAAACAGCGTTGTATTTTGCATGGAATTACCGCGCAAAAGGTGGCAGACCGTAAAAACCCAGGGTGTGGTCGAGCATGTTTTCCAACGAGAAGCGCTCTTTTACAAATGCCGCCCCACGCAAGGCGGCGCGTTTGCGCCAGGCCTCATCCCGCAAGATGCGCAGGGTCGCCGCAGTGAGGTCGTCGGCCAGGTTGCTGCTTTCTGCCACCAGCAGGGCGCTTTCGCCGTCCACAACGGCCTCTGACGCGCCGCCCGTATTTGTGGACACAAGCGGCACACCCAACAACTGGGCCTCAAGGTAGACAACACCAAAGCCTTCAGTTTTAGCCGTGTGCAGCATGATGTCCGCCATAGACAGGGCGTTGCGGGCGTTACCCACCCCCGGCAACAAAACGCCTGCGCGGGCGGCCAGGGGGGTGAGCGCCTCGCGCAACGGGCCGTCGCCAAAAGCCACAAAGGTCACGTTGGGAAACTGCTCTCTGGTGCGCTTTGCAACCTCAATCCACAGCTCTGGGCGCTTGGTCGCGTCAAAGCGCATCAATCCAATAACAACCGCGTGGTCTGAGGCAATGTGCAAGGAGTTTTTTAGCTCCGCAACTTCCGCAGCATCACAGCGGGGCCACTGCGCAACGCCAATGCCAGGATACAGCACATTGATGGATCTGCTGTCGAGATGCAGCCACTGGGCGTAGGAATCCGCTGCGGCGCGGCTGACGTTAAGGCACGTGATGTCCTTGCGCCAGCGGAACAACAGGGCGTAGAGAGCGCGCCAAAGATATGTGCGCGGCAAGGCCTTGCGCGGGAGGATATTCAGCTTGTGCCAGACGTTGAGCGCCATATTCTGCCACGCCAGAACAATTCTGGGCGTCCTGACGAGGCAGGCCCCCAGCGCGGCATAGATATTGTCTGACCAGACATGCACAATATCCGGGGCAATTTTTTGCAGAACAACGGCGTGCCGGACAATATTGAACAATATGCGCCTGGGCAGCAGACGGAGTAAGGGCGGCACGTGGATTGAGCAATCTTTGAGGTCTGCCTGGGAAGGCGCTTCGTACACTGTGGCGTACTGTGAGATGGCCTCAACATAGTGGCGCATGGCCGGCGTGGACAAATCCGCTACCAGCACATGCTGATCCACATAGCCGCGTTTATGGAGGCCCTCGACCGTAGTGAGCAGCAGCCTTTCCGCGCCGCCGCAGCCAAGCCCAAAAACACAATGCACAATTTTAGGCATGCCCTCTTCCTTGCAGCCAGGCTGGATATGGCACCATTTTTTCAATTATCCTTCACCGTTCAGCGCAGCATTTTCCAAAGATTTTCCGCACGCAGGCGAGCCACTTGCAGAGTACTTTTCATCAAGCGCGCGGTGGTGGAGGGGCTGCACCCACGAAACAGCACTGGCATGCAGGCCAGCGCCTTGATAAAGAGCGCGCGCGATATCATCTGGCATACGGTCTCCCACTGCAAGGCTACCTGCGCTTCCAGCTGCGGCTGCGGCAAAAGCCGCCGGCGGGCATTGCCCGCGGGCAGCGTACAAAGATACCCGGCAATGGATTTCAGATCCTCAATGGATGCCGCCCGTCCGTCAGAAGACAGGCAGTGCAGCCGAACTTTTTCATCAGTGGCCTCGTCGCCCCAAAACCAGCGGCAAAGCTCGGCGCGCACCTTGTCGGCCTGTTGCGACATGCGCTGATGATACGCAGATCTGTCCACCTCAGGATGGGTGCGGTAGCGCAAAAGCACATCCTTGTGGTTGGCCAGGCCCCCCTTGCCTGACATGAGAAGCCGCGCCCATAGCGCGTAATCCTCCACAGGCGTGAGGTGGGGGGGATACCCGCCCACAAGGGTCAATGCTTCGTGCTTCCGCATAATGGAGGCCGGATGTACCAAGGCCGCATTGAACAGCGTCATACAGGCGGTCGCCCCCGGCTCAACGGGCAGCGCATGTATTTTGCCTGTTTCATACACGGCATAGGCCCCGCCGCTTGCCAGAACAGACGGGCCCGATTCCATCAGCGCATGCTGCGCTTCCAGCCTGTGGGGGGCGGCGGCGTCATCCGCATCCATAGCCGCAACATAGGGGGCACAGGCCAATGTAAAGGCTTTGTTGCGTGAACCATCTATGCCAAGGTCATGCTCATTGTAAATGCACCGTACCCGCTCGTCTGTGATGGACTCCATATACTGACGTGTAGCGTCGGTTGAAGCGTTGTCCAGCAAGAGCAGCTCAAACTGCGTAAACGTTTGCCCAAGGATGGAGTCTACAGCTTCAGAGAGGAACGGCATGCCGTTTTTTACAGAAAGAACGACGCTGATTTTTGGTTCAGACATTACTCCCCTCCGCGCACGCTATCATGCAAGCCTTCGTGCAACGAGTGCGCGCACTTCCAGCCAGTTACCGAGTGCAATAGCGAGGGGTCGCCAACCATAAAGGGCGCATCAGGAACCGCGCGCGGCGGCAGCGCGCCAAACTTGAGCAACGAGACGTCCACATTAAGGGCCTGCGCTGTCTTTTTGGCAAAATCCGCCACAGAGCAAGGACAGCCGGAGGCAATATTATACGCCGCCGACGGCAGCGTTCCTTCCATGAGGGCGTGCATCATTTGGGATACGGCAGAACACGCATCCTTGATATACACAAAATCCCGCGCCTGCCTCCCCTCGGACAGGGGCACTTCCTGTCCTGTTTTCAGCCGGTCAACCAGCGAAGGGAAGAGCCGGTGACGCAGAGTGTCTTGTGGCCCATAAAGATTGAAAAGACGCCCCACCGCCACTGGAATGTTGTAAAATTTGCCCTGTGCCAGTGCAAATTCGGCCCCGGCGGCCTTGCTG
Source organism: Desulfovibrio intestinalis (assembly GCF_014202345.1). NCBI lineage: Bacteria > Pseudomonadati > Thermodesulfobacteriota > Desulfovibrionia > Desulfovibrionales > Desulfovibrionaceae > Desulfovibrio > Desulfovibrio intestinalis. Next base: position 44,055 of record NZ_JACHGO010000012.1, on the reverse strand, counting down.
GTGCCGTAGGGTTCGCTTTCTTCCAGCGGATGCTTCTCTGTTAAAAGCTCGTCCTGCGCAGGCGAGGCATACTCCGCGTAACTGCCAGCCATAACCACAGCCCGTGCGCCAAATTTTGCCGCTGCCTCCACAATGATGCCCGGCAAAATGGCGTTGATGCGCGTAAGTGTAAGGATATTACGGTCTGAAGGAACCGACCCGGCCCCGGCAAGATGAATGAAGGCATCAAACTCCCGCCCCCGCAAGGCCGCAGCAATAGAAACAGGCGTATAGTCTGCAACTGGGATATGATGCGCGCCAGCAACGGGCGCGCTACGTGAAAGCGCAAAAACACGGTGTCCCTCGCCCAACAGATGCGGGATCAAATGCCTGCCTACAAAACCGCTTGCGCCCGTAACCAGTATCTGTTTCAAATCATTCCCTCTTCTTGCCGTCACTGCACGGCAAGGATGGCAGCAACCTGGGCTGACATTTGCACAACTGCACTATCAAGCCCGACCAAATCTGCATCTCCAGCAGGCGAAGATGTAACGCCGCACCAACCGGCTTTGCTCCTTACCACGCGGAGACCAATTTTTACAAAAAAGTCAGCACACTACAATGTGCCAGTACATTACGCACTGCCCGACACATTACCGCCCGCCCAACTTGCTTCTTTTTTAAAAAGTGCTGCGCTCCGTCTCTACACGGCATATGTGGCGGTTTTATACAGGGGCAAATGTCGCTGCACAAATTCTATAGTTTCCTGCAACCCTTCGTCCAGGGTAACGGTGGGCGACCAGCCAAGCAGATCGCGCGCCTTGCTGTTGTCTGACAGCAGCCGCATGACTTCACTCTTGGACGGACGCAGGCGAGCCGCATCCTGCTCAATGTTTTTTTTGGAATCCATCAATTCCAAAATGCGGTGTGCAATGGCGCCGATGCTGTCCGTGCGTCCCACGCCAAGATTGATGGTCTCCCCTTCCACGCCTGGGGCAGTGCCCGCCGCAATAAATCCCAGTGCGGTGTCGCGCACAAAGGTCATGTCCCTCTGCGGATCCAGCGAACCCATGCGAATGACCGGCTGCTCCAGCGCATACGCCAGTGACAAACGCTTTTTCTTATAGCATAACAAAATTCACATTTATAAAAAACCAGATTTTTCCCCCCTAATGCTGGCCCAGCCTACAAAAAATTGCGTTATTGCTTGGAAATATTTGCATACTCATGAACATAAAACCAAAAAGTCTTTTGCAATAAAAACACTACAACCCCACATAAATTTCAAATGAAAACAGGAAGATAATTGCGCTAATGTATGTGTAAAACTACATACTAAATACCGAAAACAATACTTACGCATGCCTTTTTGATCAGAAATGGGCAGGCTTCTATACTCCGCTGTCCATTAAAAAACACGCGCGACGCTGAAGTGCATCCAAAACAACTGATATCAATCAGGCAACTCTTGCAAGTCGCCCCCCTCCACATACAAGGCCATCTATCCTTACATAAAATCTGCCAAAAGTTTTTTCCACTCACCCAGCTCAGCGCCAAAGAAGAAAAAATCTTCCTGTAAAGTTGCTGGCTGAGGATTTTCCAATGCCTGCCGGAGCTCTTGAGGCGTATGTACAAAGCAGATGCCCTTTTGCCCAGCCAAGGGCGAAAAATTAAAGTCGTCCTCCACCCCCTGCACAATAAGAGGATGCCGCGCGTACATGACTTCAATGGCAACCGCCGTCGAATTTGCGACATAAAAAACAGCTGGCTCTTTGAGCATCTCACCAACTGGTGTTTTTATTTCTACAACGCCATACTGAGCAAAATCCATTTTTTTGATCAAATCACTGACCGGGTGTACAGGATGTCCCTTAATTACAATTTCGCTATATCTGCTCCCAGCACCATTACGCAGTGCATTCAGCAGCAGGTCAAACTGCGCCTGTACTTCATCCACACCATAGCCCGTGATAACTACAAGCTTATGGGGCTGGTCACATGTTTTGACTGAAACTTCACGCAGGTACTGATAGCGCAACGTTTCGGCCATACGCAGCATTGAGGGGGGACACCCGCCCCGAACCATGACATCGCGCGCCGCGTTTCCGTTACAGACAAACACATCGGGCAATTGCCGCATGAGGTCAGTATTGGCTGCCATTTTTTCTGAAAGGCATGTCCGAAAGCCAACTTCTGAAATGACGGAATGTTGCAACGCAATGCAGGGGATATTCTGCTTGTGGGCCTCGCAAAACAGCAATCGCTCCCAGAACTGCAATTCTGACGTGGTCAGAAACACGCGCTGCGGCCCGATGGCTCGCACATAATTTTTTATGCCACGACGCAGCAACAAACGGGAGAGCATGGCATCGCTGACAATGCCGTCATCCCACAATTTTTGTATGTAGGCACGTATATTGACGCGTGAACCGGGCCATTGCGACAGCCTGTCCAGATGGCCTTCGAGCTTGCTGGCAGCGCAGACCATGCGCAAAGACTCCGCCAAAACACCTGGAATATCGCTAAGCCCAACGCATTCTTCCCAAAAGGTCATACCCGCGTAGGCACCTGCAACCTTATCACGCTGCCGCACGGCCTCTGCCGCGTCATCTCTGGCCTGCATGAAAAACCAGTGTACGTGGTCTGCGGACTGTTCCAAAATGGGCATCAGGCCTGGAATGTACGAAGAGACAAATTGCCCCCGTGCGGCAGCCTTCAGGTCATGATTCGGAAACCATGTTCCAACAACAATCCCGCCGCCAGGACTGACTTTCGGCTTGCGGGGAAAATGCCTGCGCGTTGCCATCAGCCAGCGCAGCAGAAAACGGATGTTCAGAACTGCTGCAACCGCTACGTGTCGCACACCTTGCTTTCTGCACCAGCTTTTGATGCGCGCAATGAACGGCTGGGCTGGTTTAGTCTGCGAGGGCTGCGCAATTTTGCACTCTCTGCCTGAAGCGGCACACAATGCTGTTACAGCGCATATGAGCCGTGCATCATTGCTGTACAAAACAACTTCTGTAATTTCAAATTGCTCCAAAAACAATTCGAGCGCACGAAGTTTAAATATCTCAAACAGAGCTTTTCCGTAGATCAACGGATATCGTTCAAAGAGGGGCGACAGCCACCACGCAGAAAAACCGTCGTTCAAGGCAAGATGTTGGGCAACGCTTTTGCCGTCAACCTCAAGCTCACCGGCTTGGTGTACCCAGTCCAAAAATTCGTCGCGGGTCGCGTGAAGGCGAGCTTCTGCCAGGGCAGGCGCAGAATAATGCCCAAGAGGGATGTCTCGGCGATGCCAATGCATGTTCAGATCAAAAGACGCGTTTTCCCCTGCGGCATCAAGAATGGTCAGTATTTTGCTGGACAAAGACCCTCCTACCCTACACATTCAGGGGAGCATTCCCAAAAAACCCTCTTAAAGGGCAAAAAAAAAATCAAGAAAAGTAGGCTTCTTCCAAAGACAGCACATGGTCGTGCACACTTCCTGCAGAGGAACACGGGATGGTTCGCTGACGCATGCGCATGTTCCTTTACTTCAATACGAAGCGGTGTAGGCTGTAACCACCTTAACCACATATAAAAAACTTTTTGGCATCATCACAACGATTTCGCCACACAAGAATTTCCCGCCAAGGCAACTCGCAAAGAGCAGCAAAGCTCTACCAATTAGACCTTGTCCCAAACCTGGTTGTATGTTCCGGAGAACTTTCCTTCTTCAAACATTTCACTATGCCTTTTTTCACGCAGAACAAATCCACATGCCTGCATAATCTTGTTGATCTGTTCAACTTGATCTTTAAAATTTTCATTTCCCTCAATTATCGCACTTTTTACATTTTTTTCGCTGAGAACATGCGTCATCCCCTGCAAAATAAAGTGCTCAATACCGTCAACATCCAGCTTTATATAGTCGGGTCTGGGAAGCACCCCAATAGCAGCAATCGTATCGCCCTTCAGCCCTAAAAGTGAGTAGGCAAACTGGGGCTGCATGGCCCGTCCATCAAACCCAAAATCCACACCAAATGCCGAACACGCCCCACCATATTGGATGTCGCCCATCTGAAAGGTGTTGACTCCATCCTGACAGCTAAGTGCCACAGGCACTATATGAATCTTGTCTTGCAGCCCGTTAAGAAAAATATTTTTCCCCAACACCTCAAGATTGAAGATAGAGGGCTCAAAGGCTAGCACACGGCAATTGCGCATCTTGGCGGCATAAAGGCTAAAAACACCTACATTAGCACCAATATCCCACAACACACTACCGGGTTCCAGAGAGTCGACCCACTCAATGGTTTCCGGCTCTTTAGAAAAGAATGTTTCACAGCGAAATGCAGTCAAACTACCATTTACATGCATCAGTAGTGATTCTTCTTTGCGCCCAGGCAGCTGAATTTTCTTGAACTGCTGCCCAATTACTCTCCGCATGGAGTCTTCAAATACCCCTTTATTCTCTGGAAACTTCAAAACAAGATTTGCGAGCGCGAGCGAACTGATTCCAATGACACGCATAATAATGCGCTTTGCTTTTCGCACGTATGCAGCTGGCTCTAAAAACTTTTTCCAGCGCGTTCCATTGCAACCATCCATACACATCTACCTCTTTTATAAAAACAAACATACAACAGAAATCATGATTTCAATTTTATTTTCAAGCCACTCCACGCTTCACAACTAGCGACAATATAACTTAATGCAACACATCAATGTGCGGCTCTCGGAAATGCAATTTACTACTGCTTTTGACAGCGCTCTCCCCGCGCTCACTTATAGCCACTTGCCAACCAGTCATAGGGCTTTTCGCCCAAGTTGCCTTTTGGAAAACTTTGCACCATTGACTGCAACGAGGTATTAACAACCTGCACATTCCTGTACAACGCAAGCTCCCGTAGCTGGTCAAAGGCATCAAAGACTTTCGCTATATCTCTATAAAAATTTGCCACTGAAGCCCACCGCCCAGTATTGGCAACAGCATCAGTATAAAAATGCCTATTCTCACGTTGTATCAGACAGTTTTCATCAACGCAGAACGTAAAACAGGTCATATCGATACCTGCCAACCATACTTTTTTATACCCGGCCAAGCATGCCGTTTGAATAGCTGGAATTACAGAATTGACACCACTTATACCACAACACCCCTTTTCAATTTTTTTTGCGGACCGAACAACATCTACGGCACATGGATCCTTTGCAAAACCGTAAATCTTTTTAACTTTTTTATATTGCATCCGCGCCAAAGGAACCAAAGTAGTGGGCACCATCAAATGGCATCGTTGTTGCAATTGGTCAAAGTAATAATGCACTTTCCGCACATGTTCAGAAAATGAGAAATTAGGCTCAATTTTTGAATGAACCTCATCGTTAAAGTATAGCGGGTCTAAAAAAAAATGAGCGATGGGCGATAACTTCAAAAAAAAATCCGTGCAACAAACGTCGTTCACAGTATAAACGTCAGCAGGATATTTATATATTTTTTCTAGAGACTGAGACAATGAGGGCCCATTTCCAATGACTATACACTCATCTCGTGTGCGATCAGGGAGCTTCCAATATTTCCTGTGGGTATATATGTGAATATTCTGTAATGCTGCTTGGATCACTTGAGCCATGGGCTTGGGGATACTTTTTTTTATCATACATTTGATGCCCATCATACCTCCACCTCTTCTACTAAAGCACCAAGGCAAAAAGTTGAAATAAAACTCGAAGGCAAACGTGCCTCTAGTAAAAGCTGGCGCACTTCTCGGAATATCTAAAAAAGCACAAGCTAGAGCCCCTTTAGGCCCAAAGCGCCCCATCACCGCAGCCATTAAGCACACTGTCCATCCATACAACTGGCAAACACGCTCCGGTATTACAAACTCATTCAACTCGTTTATTAAGATGAAAAATCCCTATTAAATGACAAATATGGCTTAATTCAGCCTGCATGGCATAAGGAGAAATTTCTTGCCACAATACAGTATTCCACCCGTTTTTCTCAGCATAATACTGGTAATTATGGCTATAGCTGAAATTTCCCCTCGGAAAAGACCCCTCTAGCTGCAGAGGATTACACGTCTGAAAGGCGGGTTCGCCAACAAAAATTTCTGCTTCTTTACTGCCAAGCGATAAAAATATTCGTTTAAACATAAGATCTAAATGCTCAGGATAAACATATTGAGCTGACCCTGAAGAAAGTATTATCACTTTATTTGTACTAGCATATTGCACCAAAACATGCAGATTATCAGCTGAAACAGTGCAAAAACTCATATTTGCCATCTTCAGAGATTGTGCTGCATAATTTACAATATCATCAAATATGTCTGTATAAATAAACTTGTGATTGGGGTTTTCTCTAGCGAGCCATGCAATTTCTCTTCCAGAGGAAGCACCGAGCTGGATGACCGTAACAGAATCCGCTTCAACTTTTAGCTTGTCGTTCAGGAGCGCCAGGTGTGGCCATGCTTCAGAGAGGGCAAGAGAGCCGATGCGACAACTACAGTCTCCAGGAAAGTTATCAACGTTCGCGTGATATTCTTTGGCCCAATCGACCCCGATTGCCCCACCCATCAGAGCTTCTTGAAATACGGATCGTAGCCCAATAGGCATTTTGTAATAGTTAGACCAAAAAACAGATCTGACAATTCGTGCCGTAATCGTGTTTTTACCTGCAAATTCGCCGTGAAAACAATTTCTTTTGACAGCAGAGATAAAAAAATTTGACAGTAAAAAACCTCGAGGAATTAACTCCTTAACAACTCTTTTCGCAGACTTTAAAAACATTGCCATTAAAGACCTTCACAGTTGCTAAAGTACTAATTTTTATGCCGCTCAAATTAGACATTCAAGGTTCACCTTCAACCTCTAAAAAGGGTAGCTCAAGACCTCTGTAACGTAGGTGGAGTCGATGGCGTCGAGTACATATGCGCGTTCATTGCCCATAAATACGGGCGCATGCAAAGAGATGCGATGGCGCGAATTACAAATACGCCGGATGGTCTCAATGACGGATGAAAATGATTGCATGAGAATCTACCGGGTTAGAAAGATGTCCTTGCTGCCTGCAGGAAGCCTGCTAAGCATCCTCGCCATGAGTATTTAAAAACATCTCGTACTCCGGCAGCACCTTCTCTGGAGAACCATACTTCCGGACCTTTCCGGCGTCCAGCCAATACAGATGGTCGCAGCCCTGCACGGTGGAGAGCCTGTGCGCCACCACAACGATGGTCAGATTTTCCCGCAAACTGAGTATGGTACTCTGAATAGCCGCTTCAGCGGCGCCGTCGAGGGCGCTGGTGGCTTCGTCAAGAAGCAGGATATCCGGTGCGCCATAAAGGGCTCTGGCAATGGCAATACGCTGCACCTGCCCGCCAGACAGGCGCATGCCGCGATCCCCCAGTTCCGTATGGATGTCTTCGGGCAAGGAGTCCAGAAAATCCATAGCCGCCATGCGGCAACACTCCCGCACGCGCTCTTCGTCAGGGGCGCTGCCCCAGGAGCAAAAGGCTACATTTTCAGCCAGCGAAGCGTCAATGATATAGGGATTCTGCGGCACATAGCCTATTTTCAAAAATCCTGGGCCAGACTTCACTTCCTTGCCGTCCACCAGCAGCGTCCCCTGCCGGGGTTCCAGCAAGCCCGTCAGCACGCCCACTACGGTGCTTTTCCCCGCACCGGAAAGTCCAACAAGTCCCACCATGCTGCCCTTGCCGATGGTCAGGCTGACGCCGTCCAGAGAATCCTCCTGCGCCTGAGGATAGCGAAAAGATATCTCGCGCAGCTCCAGACTCTGGGCAAAAGGCGTGTGCGTCACATGGGCGACTATCTGCGGGGAAGAAAGGTCACTGGCGAGCAGCGTCTGCACGGGGCTGAAGTAGGTTTTAAGTTGCAGCACGCCGCCTACAATCTTGTTTAATGCTGGCAGCATGCGCCAGCAAATTGCCGCCATGAGGGTCAGCGTTCCAGTAATGCTGGCAACGCTTTCGCTGCGTGTTGCCATAAGAATAACCGCCAGAAAAAGCAGCGTCATGCCTGTTGTTTCAAGAAACCACAACGGCATGGCAGGGAACAGGTTCTGGCGGGCATTGGCTTTGGCTGTGGCCGTGGCGTAAGAAGAATAATGCGTGCCAAATGAGGCCTGCTGGCCGTAAATCTGCACCTCCCGAATGCCGTGCAGCGCAGAGAGTGCCACACGCCCAGCGCCAACCCCAAGCTCTGCCGCCTGCTCACCCGCTTCCAGCGCCTTGCGTTGCGCGGCCTTATACACCAGCAAGGCGACGCTGGCCGCCACGCCGTACAGCAGCAGCGCCACCAGGGGGGCCATGACAAACGCACCTACCATGAGAAAAAGCATGATCCCGACCTGACTGGCCACTTGCAGGCCGCCGAGAAGAAAACTTGCCACATAGGCCCGCCATGTAAGGTGGACACTGAGGTCTGCCGGATTGCGCTGCGTATGCCACACATACGCAGCGCCCAGATAGGCGTCAAAAACCTGCACGCCTATATCCCAGCCCACATACTGTGAAACCAGGCCTTGCCAATAGGTCATGGTGGCCGTGAGGATATTTTTAAGCGCTGTGGCCACGCATACCAGGCCAAGCACAAGTATGAGCATGCGGATGCTCTGCGGAATATCCACGCCAAAGCTGGGCAGCAACTGAAAAAGCTTCCAGAGCGGCCCAACTTTTTCCAGCCCCTCCGGAGCGGCCAAGGCCACGCCCAGCAGAGAAATGGTTCCCGCCAGCCCCAATTCCACAAAGCCCATACAAAACATCCCCAACGTCAGCCAAATAAACTGTTTCTGGCGCTGCGGGGACAGCATGGTATAAATCTTACGAAGTACAACTAACACGAGCACCTTCAAAAGATACGTGGGAACATGCCTGCAAGCGAACACACTGACGTAGCGCAGCAAATTCAAGCAATTGCGATTTAATAGTAAATCGCGACCTATTTAATTAGCCATATTTATGATAAATATCAAGCGGCGAATACCCATTCCAATAGCAGAGAACACCTATTAACTACATATGAATATTAAAAAATTGTTTTCCGCTGTTACTCAGACGGTAGTAACAGCGGTGGACTGTTTGGCAGAAGCCTCTTGCCGGAGATTTCGAACTGCGCCCCACGCCCGCAGAACGCTCTGGCGTTTAGAGGAGTTATCGCCTATATGGACGGCAGGGGCACAGCCACGGGCCTGGCAATTGCGTACAATGAGCCACACCAGCATTGTACGTTGGCGCCGCCACCGCTATGTTTCGTCTAAAATAAAGACACTGCGCGCCGTTGTCGCGCCTGTTTGGAGAGCAACCATGTGCGGCATTTACGGCTGGATACCTTCGCAGCAATTTCAAGATTGTGATGCCCACAAGGTATCATTAACGCTGAAAGACAAAATGCGCCATCGCGGCCCCAATGACGCAGGATTTGTCATATTTTCCACGCAGGCCCACAAGGCCGAACAAACCGAACGCACCTATACCCGGCAAGAACCGTTTCGCCTGCTGCTGGGGCAGACGCGCCTGTCCATCCTTGACCTTTCACCAACTGGGCACCAGCCCATGCGCTCGCCAGACGGGCGGTACACCATCACCTATAACGGCGAGGTGTACAATTACCGCGAACTGCGTGAAGAACTGCGCGCTGCGGGGGTAGCCTTTTATTCCGGAACTGACACGGAAGTGGTGCTGCAAGCCTTGATCCACTGGGGAAAGGATGCCTTGAGCAGGTTTTCGGGCATGTTTGCCCTTGCGCTGTTTGATGCCCGCGAAAACACCCTTTTCTGCGCCCGCGATTTTTTTGGCATCAAACCTTTTTTCTGGCACAGCGACGCAGCAGGCTTTTGCTTTGCCTCCGAGTTGCCCGCGCTTTTATGTTTTCCCGGCGTCTCGCGCAAGGTTGATCCTGTTTCCGCATATCAGTATCTGTGCTACGGGCAATACGATGTGGGGGCAGCCACCATGCTGGCAAGCGTGTACTCCCTGCCGCCCGCCCACTGCTGCACCATCCGCCTGAACTCGCCGGAATCCGTCAATATTGAGAGGTACTGGCTGCCTGAGGTCAGCACAAGGTCAAAGCTCAGCTTTGACGACGCCGCCACGCAACTGCGACAGCTCTTTCTCGATTCTGTCCGCCTGCATCTGCGCAGCGACGTGCCTTTGGGAACAGCCCTGTCCGGCGGCATTGACTCCTCTGCCGTCACCTGCGCCGTTCGGCATCTGGAGCCTGACGCCAAGCTGCATACCTTCAGCTTTATCGCGCCGGGCAGCGATATTTCCGAGGCCCACTGGGCCAACATGGTTTCCCGCCACACTGATACCGTCCACCACACGGTTACGGTAGAACCGCAAGAGCTGCGCAAGGATATGGACGCGCTTCTGCTGGCGCAAGGCGAACCCTTTGGTTCTACCTCCATCTATGCCCAGTACCGGGTTTTTCAGCTTGCCAGAGAATGTGGCATCACCGTGACCCTTGACGGTCAGGGCGCTGACGAACTACTGGCCGGGTATCACGGCTACCCCGGCCCCCGGCTTGCCTCCCTGCTCCGCGCTGGCGACCTCAGCGGCGCATACAGTTTTTTGCGGGCCAGCCATCAGTGGCCCGGACGCACCTGGAGCTACCTTGTCAGCCAGGGCGTGCGCGAATTTGTGCCAGAATGGCTCACGCCGCTGGCCTTGCGCTGTGTTGGCCGCTCCACCGCACCCGCGTGGCTTGATACCGAACAACTGCGCCAGGAGGGTGTGCGCCTGCTGCGCCAAAACACGCGCCGCCAGCTTTACCCCACGCCCCACTGCCTCAAGCAGACCCTGGCCTATCAGCTGACCTGGAACGGCCTGCCGCAGCTTTTGCGCCACGGCGACCGCAATGCCATGACCCATTCCATCGAGAGCCGGGTTCCTTTTCTTACCAGAGAAATAGCCGAGTTCTGCATGTCGCAGCCTGAGGAATATCTGGTTGATATGCAAGGTTGCAGCAAAAGCATCTTCCGCAGGGCCATGCGCGGCCTCGTACCGGACGCTGTGCTTGACCGGAAGGACAAAGTCGGTTTTGCCACGCCGGAATGGCAGTGGATCAACGCCCTTTCGGACTGGGTTGAAACCACGCTTGCCGATGCCAGCTCCGTGCCGTTTTTACGCATGGATGCGGCCCGCCAGGAGTGGCGCGCCATCCGCGACGGGCGCAAGCCGTTTGACTGGCGGGTATGGCGCTGGCTGTGCTATGTCAGGTGGATTCAGCTTTTGGACATCAGACACTAGACTGACGGATTACCATTGCGCGCTGCAGCAAGGCGGCAGGGGCATACCGCTCCACAGCCAGCTTTTAAATGCTTTCAGAATCCGGGCTTGCGCGGCCTGAATGCCTGCGGCATACTACTTGACCCTATGGCTTGTGTGGATTTACGCTTACTTGCTAATGCGGCAACCTTGATGATTACTGATTTCGGTGGTCTGCAAAGCAAGCCTGTTACATCCGTCAATACACGGCGGCCGTTTGCCGGATGCTCGGTTACGCCTTGGTTCAGATAAGGAGTTGCTCATGTTTCCTACCATCACAGGCAGAAAGATTAAAAACGCCATTGTCGGCTGCGGGCGCATCTCAAAAAATCACTTTGGCTCCATTGAAGTGCACAGCGACAACATGGAACTGGCCGCCATTTGCGACAACAATCACGAAGTTCTGGCAGCCCATGCCGCGCAATACAATGTGCCCGCCTACAAAAGCCTGACCGAGCTTCTTGCGCAATCTGACTGCGACATAGTGACCATCTGCACGCCCAGCGGCCTGCACCCGCAAATGGTCATCGAAGCCGCCAAGGCCGGCAAGCACATCATGACTGAAAAGCCCATGGCCACCCGCTGGCAGGACGGTATGGACATGATCCACGCCTGCGATCATGCCAGGCGCAGGCTGTTTGTCATCAAGCAGAACCGACGCAACGCCACCTTGCAGCTGCTCAAACGCGCCATTGACGAAAAACGCTTTGGCAGAATCTATATGGTGCATCTCAACGTGTTCTGGACGCGCCCCCAAGCCTATTACGACTCGGCCAAATGGCGCGGCACCTGGGAAATGGACGGCGGGGCTTTCATGAATCAGGCCAGCCATTACGTTGACCTGCTTGAATGGCTCATTGGCCCCATTGCCGATGTTCAGGCCATGATGGGTACGCTTGCCCGCGACATCGAGGTTGAAGACACTGGTGTACTCAACGTGCGCTGGCGCAACGGTGCCCTAGGCTCTATGGCCGTGACCATGCTCACCTATCCCAAAAACCTTGAAGGCTCCATCACCATTATCGGCGAAAAGGGCACAGTGCGAGTAGGCGGCGTGGCTGTTAATGAAATACAGCTGTGGGACTTTGCCGAAGCAAAAGATTATGACGCCGATGTCAGAAATGCCAGTTATTCCACCACATCCGTGTACGGCTTTGGGCATCCGCTCTACTACAGGAATGTTATCGAGGTGCTGCGCGGCGAGGCGGAGCCCGAAACCGATGGCCGCGAGGGCTTGAAATCTCTGGAAGTGCTTATCGCGGCATACCGCAGCGCGCGCGACCACAGAACCATTTCACTGCCGTTGGAATACTAAAAGCAGGCGGGCAAGCATGCAATTCATCGACCTTACGGCCCAACAGGCCCGCATACGCCAGAATATAGACCTCCGCATCAAGGCCGTGCTGGATCACGGCAAATACATCATGGGGCCGGAAATCAAAGAGCTGGAAGATCTGCTCTGTTCTTTCACCGGGGCAAAGCACTGCATCACCTGCGCCTCTGGCACAGACGCCCTGCTTATGCCGCTTATGGCCTGGGGAATAAAGGAAGGGGACGCGGTCTTTATGCCTCCCTTTACCTTTTTTGCCACAGCCGAAGAGCCCTCCTTATTGGGAGCCACCCCCGTCTTTGTGGACATAGACCCCATCACATTCAATATGCGCCCTGATTTGCTTGAAAAAGCTATTGAGGCCATACAAAAAAGTGATCCGTCCATTTACCCTGTCCCCGAGGCGGCCCTCAAGCGCCCCCTGACCCCTCGTGCCGTCATTCCCGTAGATATTTTCGGGCAGGCGGCCGACTATGAGTCCATTATGCCCATTGCGCGCGCGCATGGGCTTATGGTGCTGGAGGATGCCGCTCAGGCATTTGGCGGAAGCCGTCACGGCAAAAAAACCTGCGCTCTGGGGTGCCATGCCTCGGCCACCAGCTTTTTTCCGGCCAAGCCTTTGGGCTGCTACGGCGATGGCGGGGCAGTTTTTACTGATGACGATGACTTGGCCGAACTTTTGCGCTCCATCCGGATACACGGCAAGGGCCAAGACAAGTATGACAATGTCCGTCTGGGGCTCAACGGACGCCTGGACACCTTGCAGGCCGCTATCTTATTGGCAAAAATGAAAATTTTTCCTGACGAAATTGCGGCGCGCCAGCAGGTTGCGGCATGGTATTCCAAATATCTGCAAGGCATTCCCGGCCTGACTGCTCCTTGCGTTGAGGAAGGCAACGTCAGCGCCTGGGCACAGTACTGCATCATGCTTCCTGAGGGCCGCCGTGACGCTGTGGCCGCACACCTCAAGCAGCAGAGCGTGCCCACCAACATTTACTACCCCAAGCCGCAGCATTGCCTGGCCGTGTTTGCCGACCTGGGCTACACGCCCCAGAGCATGCCCGCCGCTCTTTACGCCTCACGCAATATTCTGGCTTTGCCTTTTCACCCATATATGGACGAGGCCTCTGTTTGGCAGGTGGCTGACGCTGTTGCAAAGGCGCTGTCATGAGCGGAAAAACATACTTTGCCCATGAGACAGCCTGCATTGACGACGCTGTAACCATTGGCACTAACACAAAAATATGGCATTTCTCGCATATCATGTCAGGCTCGGCCATCGGGGCTGACTGCAACGTGGGGCAGAATGTCGTTATCGGCCCTGATGTTGCAATCGGCAACGGCTGTAAAATCCAGAATAATGTCAGCGTCTACAAGGGCGTTACCCTGGAAGATGATGTTTTTTGCGGCCCAAGCATGGTTTTTACAAATGTGTTTAATCCCCGTGCCAATATCCGTCGGATGGACGAGGCCAGGCCTACACGCATCAAAAAAGGTGCGAGCCTGGGGGCCAATTCTACCATCGTTTGCGGCACCACCATTGGTTGCTATGCCTTTGTGGGGGCGGGGGCCGTGGTAACGCGTGATGTTCCCGACCATGCTCTGGTATTCGGCAATCCGGCCAGGCTCAAAGGCTGGGTTTGCCGCTGCGGCGAAAAACTGAACACCGATCTCGCCTGTCCGGCCTGTGGCGAAAAATATATTCGCATTGACGCTGGCTTGAAGTTGGCCGACTAGCCACCCATACCTCATGAACATTGTTCTACTCAGCAACCACTGGTATCCATCGCCGCGCAAGGCCGGGTTCCACCATCTGGCCAATGCCTGGCATGCCCAGGGACATAACATCACATTCGCCACTGTGGGATTTTCCTGGTTATCCTACGCCCGGCGCGACTTCCGTACGCGCTATTCCGGCATCTGGCAGGCACGCAACAGCATGCAGTCCATTGCCCCAGGCCTGGACTCCTACGTTCACTTCACTCCCACGCATCCCCACTCGGCACTGTTTGCCCAGGTAGACCGCCTGCTTGCCGCCCGCATGGACAGATATGACCGTTATCCATTGGGCCAGTTACAGTCGCGTATACAGGAAGCTGATGCCGTGGTGTACGAGAGCAACGCGTCCCTGTTTCTAACCAGACTGTGCCGCTCGCTTGCGCCCCAGGCACGACATATCTACCGGGTGTCTGACGACATCCGCACCATGCGCTCAACCCCGTTGCGTATGGTGACTCTGGAGCAGGAACTGGCGCCGGGTTTCTCGCTCATAAGTGTCCCCTGCGCCCCCCTGGCAGAAAAATTTCCCAACCCGTCCACTGTGCGCATCCAGCCTCACGGCATTGACAAAAGCTCTTTTGACGCCTGTTCTGATAATCCTTTTGCCCCCGGCACAGCTAATGCCGTTTTTTGCGGTTTGGGCTTCTATGATGTAGAGGCCGTCCACCGCATGGCAGAACAATGCCAGAATGTGGACTTTCATATATTGGGAATCGTCCGCCCTGGAAAAAATATACCTGCCAACGTGCAATACTACGGTGAAATTCCGTTTAAAGAGACTATTCCCTTTATCAAGTTCGCCAGTTCCGGCCTGTATACCCTGCGTCCCTCATCCCGCCCCATGCAGGCTTATACCGATTCGCTGAAAATCATGCAGTACAGATACTGCGGGCTGCCAATAGTATCACCCGACTTTATTGACCTGCATCGTGCTGGAGTTTTTTACTATACGCCCGGCGATGCTTCCTCCTGCCGCACCGCGCTGCAAAACGCCTTGGCCCACGGCCACGACGCCAGCTTTGCTTTGGAGGTGCGCACGTGGGCAGAAGTTGCGAAAGAAATTCTCCAGATGTAACAGAGGAAAAGGCTTCGACTCCCTTCATCTCCTCAAAAATGAAGGGGAGGGAAGAGTGGAGAAAAAACAGCCGCGCTGGCAGGATTTCTACGATATCATCATTTCGCTTTACGCCCGTGGCATCAGTGTGTGTAAAGTTCAACAGCACCTGAATGATCTGTACCATACCGAGGTTTATCTGACGCTGATTAGTGCTGTAACAGGCGAAGTAGATAATCGGCCCTTAAAAAATGTTTTCAGTTAACTGCAAGCATGCGTTTGTTTTTGCATTGAATTCTCGTGCAAAGCGTAAACATGATAAAATCAGACCAGCGACCACGGCGCTCATCCATTTCGTGCAGTTAAAGGTGGCTGAGACAGGCTGGAAAAAACGGTCGGACCTGCTTTCGGAAAATCTGGTGCTGTCCGTGGTCATGAAGACCGATTAGCCGATTAGGACCGAAAGCGCGGATTCCCTATACTGGCGGGGCAATATCGCCTGATGCCGAATATACGTGTGCATCCGATTTGTTTTTTTCATGAAGAAAGACCTTATCTCCTGGGCGAGGCCATATACGGACAGCAAGAGGTAAAAGTCAGTGATTGTTCTCCACGCCGCGCAGACGGAGATGGGATTTCTGCTTTGGGGCGAAAGTTCGCCAGCCTCTTCTACGTCTTCCGTACCTTCTTCTTCTTCTTCTTCTTCTGCTGCTTCTGCTGCCTCGGAGAACACAGCCCCGGCAATCGTCCTGAAACGTGCAGCAAAAACAAAAACCGCAAGTCCCGCCCATTCTCCCTTTGACGCTGGGCAGGCCGCTCTTGACGCCGCTCTGGTCGAACACTTCGGCCTTTCGCCGGGCGTTGCAAGCCCGCTTGAGGCCACCGCCTGGCTGCCGTCCTCAAAATCCGGTCCTGTGCCGTCGAGTCGGCTCCTTCACGATGCCGAAAAAGCCGAAGCTTCACTCCGCCTGCGTCCCTGGCGCGTTGCAGCCACACGGCTCAATAGCCAGGAAGCCGTAATTGCTCTGGCAAATTGCATAGGCAAGCAAACTCTCGCCCGTGGTGTTCTTTTGGGGAATGACCTTGCCTATTGGGCTGAAATGCTCAGGTATGCCGGGGCGCTTGTTGCCAGACAGCACTACCTGCCCGGCGTACGGATGGTCGGCGGTCATTGCCACTCCGTATGGGAACCGGTGATTACCGCGGAGGAACAGCCACGCTTCGCTGCCTTTGCCGCCGCCATGCCCCCATCGGCCAGGGCCTTGACCAAGGCTGACGGCAAAGCACCGCCTTCCACCGCCGCCGCTTCTGTTCTGCGCGCTTTTCTGACGGACATGGTTGACGCACTTGTCCGCTCCGCCATGCCGCAAACGACGTCAAGTAAAAAGGGTCAAGGCGCCACTTCCGCCACTTCACGAATATTACGAGCATCACGGGCGCACCCCGTAGTGGATAGCGTACATGACGCATGGCTGGCCGCCCTGCGCTCGCCAGATGGGCGCATAGATTGGCTGAAGAAAGATGTAACAGATCTAAAAAATACCCTTACTCGCTGGAAACGCCCCATAACGGTGTTATCCAAATCCCCGGTGCGACTCTGCTTCAGGCTTGAAGAACCCACAAATGACGACGCGCCTTTGAACCATGCTCTTCCTGCCCTTCCGGCGGGGGACGATTCTGCCTGGCGGGTTTCCTATCTTCTGCATCCGCACGATGACCACAGCCTCCTGCTCCCCATACAGGACCTCTGGTCTGGTCCCAAAAAGCGTGCCTCGGTATTGAAGCACCTGGGTGCAGATGCCAGAGAGTATGTGCTCTCTGCGCTCGGCCAGGCTTCCGGCATTGCGCCGGAGATTGCGGCCAGCCTCAAGGATGCCGCCCCCCAAGGCTACAGTCTGGACGTTCAGGGCGCACACCGTTTTCTGACACATACCTCTCTTGCTCTGGGCCAGGCCGGATTCGGGGTCATGCTGCCTGCATGGTGGACCAGCAAAGGCGCGAAGCTCCGGCCAGTCATTCAGGCCAGGGTGGCAGCCCCCAAACTCCGCTCTTCAAGCGGTCTTTCCCTTGATACCATTGTGGAATTCGACTGGCAGGCTTCTCTTGGTGGAGCGCCCATAACGCATAAAGACCTTCTGGCTCTGGCCCGGCTCAAGGTTCCTCTGGTGCAGGTGCGGGGACAGTGGGTGGAGGTCAATGCACAGGAAATTCTGGCCGCTGCCGATTTCTGGAAGAAAAACAGCAAAAATACCGCCCCGGCCCGGGATATTCTCCGCATGGCCCTTGGCGGTGAGGACGCCCCCCACGGCTTTGCCTTTGGCGGTGTGCAGAGTGCGGGCTGGCTCAGCGAGTTGCTCGACCAATTGGAGGGCCGCACGGTCTGCGCGGAGTTGCCGCCCCCGGCCGAGTTTGGCGGAACCCTGCGGCCCTATCAGGCGCGGGGCTTTTCCTGGCTCGCCTTTTTGCAGCAATGGGGCCTTGGGGCCTGCCTTGCCGATGACATGGGTCTGGGAAAAACCATCCAGACTCTGGCCCTGCTGCAAAGATTATGGTCTTCCGGCAAAAAGATGCCCAGCCTGCTCATCTGCCCCACATCGGTGGTCAACAACTGGGCCAGAGAAGCGGGAAAATTCACCCCCGAACTGCCGATCATGATCCATCACGGGCTTGACCGCAAGAAAGGAGCAGCCTTCCGGCGGCTCGCGTCCTCGCAGGCGCTGGTCATTTCAAGCTACGGCCTTCTCCAGCGGGATATGGCGGTACTGAAAGATATTTCCTGGGCCGGCGTTATTCTGGATGAAGCGCAAAACATCAAAAACCCCGAAACAAAACAGGCCAAAGCCGCTCGGGCCATCCCGGCGGCGTACCGCATAGCCCTGACAGGAACGCCGGTGGAAAACAATGTCGGCGACCTGTGGTCTCTTATGGATTTTCTCAATCCGGGTTTTCTGGGCAGCCAGCAAGAGTTTCGCAAGCGTTTTTTCATACCCATCCAGACCGGACGCGATCCCGAGGCTGCCACAAGGCTGAAGCGCCTTACCGCGCCCTTCCTCCTGCGTCGCCTTAAAACAGACACGTCCATTATTTCCGACCTCCCCGACAAGGTGGAAATGAAGGAATTTTGCCCGCTGACCAAGGAGCAGGCATCGCTGTATGCCGCTGTGCTTGAAGACCTGAACCGTACATTATACGAGGTGGACGGCATACAGCGCAAGGGCATTATTCTTGCGACCCTGTCCCGGCTCAAGCAGGTATGCAATCACCCCGCTCACTTCCTTGGCGACAACTCGGCCATAGACGGACGCTCGGGCAAGCTTGCCCGCCTCACTGAAATGCTGGAAGAGATTTTGCCCGTGGGCGACAAGGCCCTGGTATTCACCCAGTTCAAAGAGATGGGCCATATACTCAAAGCGCATTTGCAGGACACCCTCGGCAGGGAGGTGCTTTTTCTGCACGGCGGCGTAGCACGAAAGGCGCGCGACCGGATGATTGAGCGCTTTCAGGGCGATGCCCAGGCCCCTCCGATTTTTATTCTTTCGCTCAAAGCTGGCTCTACGGGGCTTAACCTCACTGCGGCCAATCATGTGTTTCATTATGACAGATGGTGGAACCCGGCAGTGGAAAATCAGGCCACGGACCGCGCCTTCAGAATCGGCCAGCACCACAATGTTCTTGTGCATAAATTTGTCTGTAGCGGTACGCTGGAAGAAAAGATTGATGCCATGATTGAGCGCAAGAAAGAAATTTCCGATGCAGTGGTGGGTGTTGGCGAGGCCTGGTTGACAGAACTGTCCAACCAGGAACTTCGAGATTTATTCGCCTTGCGGAAAAACGCCCTGGAGGAGTAAGCATGGCCTGGTATCGTGAATATGGCGGCTTTCCCCCATCGCAAGCCCGCGAGGTCAAGGGGGGCATCAAGTCCCAGAGTCGGCGCGGCGGCTTTGGCCAAAACTGGTGGGCCAAGCGCTGGGTTGAACTTATTGAAAGCTTCGGGCTGGGCGCACGGCTGACCCGTGGGCGCGCGTATGCCCGCAAAGGGCAGGTCGTGTCCATCCAAATGGAAAAAGGCTGCATTTCCGCAAAAGTGCAAGGCTCACGGGCCAAGCCGTACACTGTCACCATGCGGGTCAAACCTCTGGAGGCTGACGCGTGGGGCACCATCGGCCATGCACTGCGCAAGGAGGCCCTTTTCTCCGCCGCCCTCTTGTCGGGACAGATGCCGCAACAGATTGAAGAAATTTTCAAAAAGGCCAAGCTGTCGCTTTTTCCTGCAAAGAAGGATGATTTTACAACCGACTGCTCGTGCCCTGACGGGTCAAATCCGTGCAAGCATATCGCAGCTGTGTACTACCTTGTGGCAGAGGAGTTTGACCGGGATCCCTTTTTGCTGTTCAAGCTTCGGGGCATTGAGCGGGAGGCCCTTCTGGAACTGCTGGGTACTGGCGCGAATGATGCCGAAGCCGACCCGGATGACAGACAGGAAGAGGCTGAACCGCTCCCCTGCGATCCTGCACAGTTTTGGGGCCACTGTGCAACGCCGATTGAACTTGGAGCGGTTATGCTTCCCGCTGTTGCCGCCGCCCTGCCCCGGCGGCTTGGCGGAATCCCTTTTTGGCGGGGAAATGAAGAATTTATGGGCACAATGGTGGACGTGTACGGGGCAGCAAGTGATGTGGGCCTCAACTGCACCATAGGCTGCAACATCGTGGGGAAAACTACAACACAAGCGGAGTAGGTTCTTCTCACCCGGTAACGACGATTTTGATAACGGCAGGGTTTTCAAGATGTTTTTTAGGCGTGACCACGTTGCACAACAAAAACGAATTTCGCACAAACGTTGCTGTGCGGAATCCTGTCTCAATACCCCACAATTTCCAACATTTTCAGGCATCGCACAAACGCACAGGCGCACAACCCAAATACTATTCTTGCTCTTTTTGGCAAAATTGGAGCATCAACCTCCCTCGGTCAAAAATTGTTTGGGGCCGTTCCCACTTCATGGCCTTCAAAAAATTCAGGAATGGTTGTTTCGGGTTCAGGGCCTTCTACCAAATGACAAAACAGGCCCGAAGAATAGAGGGTGCTGTACAGATACGCATCAATTTTTCTGGCAAAAGATGGAGTCTATGAACGGCACAAGATCCATGCCCTGTAATGCCCTCATTTTTGCTCCCCTTCGTTGTTCCGTATAAAAAACTGCTGTGCGGCTGTGCGTTTGTGCGAAGGTTCAAAACACCAAGAAATTACTGGTGTTTTATACAAAGAATCGCACAAACGCTTTTGTGCGCCGCACAGCTTAAAAGTCACAATCACAGGCTTTGGATTCTCTTACTACATTCATGTGCCGCTCTTCCAGGTCTCCACGGCCTTCCCATGCGGAAGGGATGAATCCATAGCCACGTACGTTCCGCCCTTTGATACACTTCGTTTCCGTAAGATTTCCCTTGGTGTTCATCAAAAGCCACCCCTGACGCTTCATATGTTCCAGCAACTCATGGCGATTGACTCCTTTGGCGAGGTCGTTGAACGTTGGGCTTGTCATGAATAACCGCAGGTCACCCTTGTCCTCCCATCGATAGCCAGCCAGATCGCGCATACTCTCACCCAGGCCATCCACATCCGCAAAACGGCTTCTGCCGTAGCGCGCAAAGAAATCCTTAAAGCGATCAAGAGCTTTCATGATTTCCAGATTGCCAACACCGCCGCGTTCGTCAAGCCAGACGTTGAACCATTCCACAACGGCATCACTTGATTCTTCCGGTGTCCAAGGCAGGATGCCGGTCTTTGCAGCGAACATACCGGCCGCAGCAATCAGCCCGAACTTGAGAACCACACGCCGGACCTGCCCGCAGGCTTCCTCTGGGCAATATTTTTTCATGAACATGCTGACATTATTGTTTATTTCATCTATATTCATGTCCAGATCATGTTCCCCAGTACCACACAAAACCTTCAAAAAAGCACGCAGCGGTGTACCATAGTAGGTTCGGGAAGCACTTTTAAGATGTTCACTCAATGCCGCTGGATTTTTGAAGCCATGCAAAGTGCTATAGGCATTTTTACCTGTGCCGCCATCAATGGGCAGATTTATCACACGTACATTCTGCCCGGCCGTTGCACGGTATTTGCCCGTCTCCTCTATTTTGTCTTCTATGCGCAACTCGCCAGTGGAAAAGAAGTTGAGAAGCCATTGATGGGCCTTACGCTGTGTGGCATCGCTCCGCATGCGCTCCTTGCCTTGGCCGTTGGGCAACATATATGTGACCTGAGTCACCGTTTCTGCTGTGGCTTGGCCAATCTCATCGAGAACCAGCAGGCAGTCATTATGCTGGGCCGCGATATGCTCAAGGGCATTGTGCGTGCTGCGCCACTGGCGGATAAACCCTTTACCGTCATTGCCGCCGCAGAGGCTGCCAGCCAACAGGGCCAACGTTGTTTTGCCGGTGGAAGATGGCCCGAACAAATGCAATCCACCGCCTTCCATTTCGCAAGGGCGCAAAAGCGGTCCTGTCAGGGCAAAGGCTACAACCAGCATGAGTAAGGTGTTGCCCTGGCAATAGCGGCCCACATGCTCATGCCACTGCTCCAGTTCGCCTGCATGGTTGAACAGGCCGTGTTCCTGCGTGTAATGAATTTCTTCATTTTCTCCTCCGCCAAAAATATTATCCGGCAAGACATAACACCTGTCGTGCCAGCCCAGGCGCTCAACATTGGTGAAAATTTTGTCGGAACCCGCAAAACGCAAATACTCCATAACGAATTTTTCCGTTCGCCCGCTTGCCAACTCAAGACCATGCTCACAAAGCCGTCCAAGAACGACATCGCCGCGCCCCACACATTCCTTCATGGTGATGGTCAGTTTTTGTTCTTTGCCATCTGGCGTCAGCAGTTTCACCAGCCTTGCCCAGCCCGTGCCGTCCGTATTACGCATCTTGCCAAGAACTTTTAAAGGGCTACACACTTTGACACTGTCGCCCTCCATCATGCCACGGGATGGTGAATAGTACAGGCCATCCTTTTGGGAACTGAAGGATTCTGTGGCGACCACAACATCACTCAGGCGCTTGCGTTCAAGGTCAAGCGGGCTACGCACCTTGCAGCGAGGGTTGCACTGAAAAAATTCCTGAATATCCTCACAGTTGGCCGGATATCCCTTATTCAGAGCATGCAGAAATTTGGCTCGAGTTTTTTGTGCCGAGTATCCCGGGTGGGGATGGCTGTATTCCTGCGCCAATTCAAGCCCTTTTTCTCCCAGCGGAGCCAGAACACGCAGCATCAGGAACCATTCCGGCTCACTCAGCGTTGCGGCATTTTCACGGCAATGGCGCATGAAATGGCAATCGTAAAGCCCTTGCAGGTTGAGCTTGCTCTGACTACAAGATTGCAGGTCCAGAAGGGCGTGGTCATAAAGGGCTGTCATCCCCGTCACCTTTGGCGGCAGAGCATGTATGACGCATGTTCTTGCCGACTGGGTCAGTTCCAGTAACGAGTCAATTCCCCATTCAAAGAACTCCTTAACGCTCACCTGCACTTTGTAGCGTCCGTCAGGACGCCTGATATTGGGAGCTCTCAGCAACTTCCCCTTCCCCATGCAATACAGGCTTGTGTCCACAAGGTCGCCGACAGTCTTGCGTCTGAAATCATCGGGCACGGGCTTGCCCAAAGCCAGCAAGCCCAGGTTATGGCAAATTGGATAGTGCTGAAAAATCCGCTCCAGCATTTTCAAATGCAGCTTTGGCAGGTAGGGATGTCCGTTTTCTCCACCAAATACCTCAGCTGGAATACGGATATGGACGCCTTTGCTGCCACTCATGTAGTAGTCGAGCATGGCAGGATCAAAATCATCATACCGGTTGCGCAGGTCCTTAACAAAATCCCTTGCGCCCACAATGGCGAGAAATGGCACTTCCTTACAGTCGATGTCCAGCCAAAGATCGCCGTAGCGCATGGGTTCGGGTTTCCCTTCTTCTGGTTCGTAGGCGAGGCTCATGGTCGTGAATGCCTTGCAGCCCTGTTCAAGCGCCTGAGCACGCGATTCAGGCGAATCTTCTATAAGTGTCCAGGGGCCATGGCCAGGTTCTGGTGTTCCAGCGTAGACAAATTTTTTTGTATTCATGGCAACATCCTTATTATTCAGTCCACTACAGGGTGAGTTATTCCGAAACGGGCAAATACTTGCCGCATAGAATAAGAAAGGGGGCATGAAAAAAATTCATGCCCCTGCGGTTGTTCGTTGCTGGTATTTTTTTGCGGTCAGTTACTGCCGCACATGCTGCTTGAGCCATTGGAGGAAGCTTCGGCGCTCATAGCAGACTTTCTTTCTGATACGAATTTTCACGCTTGGCCCTTCTCCCATGGCGTCAAGATTTGAAAGAGTCTTGGCCCGAATCAAGCCGCCCATCTGCCGGGCAGCCTCCTCCCGGGAAAAGACAGGAGGAAGATTTTTTTCCAATTGCTCAAAAAAGATAGTTTCAGGTCTGGTGTTGCTCATGTTCACAATGCCTCCGTCAAGTTTTGCATACCATATAGGCCTGCAGTGGCCTGATGGGGCACGTTTGATGCAGATTGACGCCACTGAGAGGTCGGCTGGAAAAAACGGACAAGAACCTGCTGCTTTTTCCCCTCACATTACTCGCCCTCCCCTCCCTGACGTAAGTGCGCTCCATCATGACCACAGCAGTCATACTCATGAGCGGCGGCAATCAGGCCCAAGCCGCGCACCAGATGGCGCATCTCTCAACCCGCCATCAGTAAACACCTAAAGTCTTAAATAAAAACTGTGCAATGGCGAATTTTAAACCACATTTCGATCTATTTGCCGAAAAGGTTTACCTAATAGTTGGGCAAAGCCTATAAGCCATCCAGGAGAAGTGCTCCCCCAAAATCGGACAGATGTGATAGCTACTCAACCAGACGAGGAGAACACATATCCAAGCGAAAGAATCATGCCCCGGCTTTCAAGGCCCGAGTGGCTCTGGCGGCCCTCTCCGGCAATAAAACCATCACTGAGCTCAGTTCAGAATTCGGCGTTCATCAGACACTCATCCATAAATGGGTGAAACAGCTCAAGGAGTCGGCAGCGGGCATCTTTGCCGGTGAAATCAAAACTGAAGAGGCCAGAAAAGAAAAACAGCTCCAGATACTTCATGCCAAAATCGGTCAGATCACCGTGGCATCCCATTGCAGCCCGGTCCGGCTCCCAGCGCGGGAAAATAAAGGCAGCTTGACAAAAATGACGCCATCTTATTTTTCTGCCGTACTGTCCCGCTATTGGAGACCAGACATCTAGTTTAACCATTTGATATCACGGTATATAGTAAAATATCATCTTCGGTGTTCGTGGCTTTACTGGTGTAATCCCTGCGTAATACAGGCGAACAAACCCCTCGTTGCCTGGACAATTCCTAGTCAATCCCCGCACATTTCCAGTGAGTAGCAGCCCTAAAAATAGCCCCCCCCAGGATACAAGTACGTATCCCGGGGGATCCTGCCAGAGCGGGGCAATTGCCTATGATGTGGGTATTTGAGTGTAATAAGTACCCTTTCCTTGGCCTTCCCTACTGACTAACCCCAATTCAATAAGCGAATTCAGCAGTTCACGGGTTTTGTCTTCGCCAAAACCGGTTTCACCTTGTACCTCTTCACGCTTGGCAGAGCCTTTTTTCAAGATTTCAAGCACCCGCCGTTGGTCAGGGGAAAGGTCGTGCTCGGCAGGCACTGAGGGAGCTGCGCTCGATACGGGCTGCGAGTCTTCTTTGTTGTTTGCAGCCCCAACTCCAGTTGTAGCAGCACCCATAGGCAATTCAATTTTCTGCCCATCTGCCCCAGTAGCGGCCAGAAACTCCCATTCCGAGTCCCCCAACGGCAGGTGCAGCCAGAAGGTCTTTTTTTCCAGAATGGGTGCTGGCTTACTCACATCGAACCGTAAACCCACAGTCAGACCATCCCGGGCCGCTGCTTTTTGAATGTCCTCGGTACCAAGAGCGTCATTCAATATTTCTGCGCTACTCACCAATCCAATGAATGTTCTGGCAAGAGTGGTGAAGAGATGGCTACCGCGAGCATTCACGCCATGCTGATTCGCCGCTGCATCCTCTGATTTGTGGTGAACAAAAACCACGCAATGGTCATGACGCTGAAGTTTTTTTACCCACTCAAGCACCTCATCAGAAAAATTACCGTAATTCACCTTATCGCCCATCAAGGCACTGAGGTTATCAAAAAAAACAAAACGGCATTCGTTTTTCTGGAGGTAGTTGCTAAGCCCTTCGCGAAATTCAGAATTCTCGAGAGAAAAAGTATCACAAAATTCCGGGAGGTCAGGGGCAAATATGGACAAACCAAAAAAACGTTTACTCTGTTCTTTGGCAAGGCAATGCTGGTCTAGATTTGCACAAAATTCATCATATGGGGTTTCCGCATCAATATAAGCGACATTGCCAGCAGCCACGCCAGCACCAGAAAAAAGCGGCCACATGACATTGCCATTGAGTATGGAGCGGCAAGTCGAGAGAGCAACTTGCGTTTTACCAGCCCCCTTCTTTCCGACAATCATGACATAACTGCCTGGACGCATTGTGTGATAGAGAGTTACGTCAGCCAATTTAAAAGCCTTTGCAGGGGTCAGTGCGGGGTTGGCTGGAGGCAGTGCTTGATTATTTTTTTGCGATGAATCTTTCGTTGAAGGGCTCGATCCGACTTCGACGAGCAACTCTTTAAAATCAGAGAGGGATAGTGCCTTCTTAGTAACTCTATTAAGAAGAGAGGAAGGGGCTAGTTCTTCCCTCAAGTCAACCTCCTGTTCAAGGAAGGTTTGCTTCCAGCCTACCTCAGTCATCACCTCGTCAGACATGCCATCAGCCCTGATAGGCCAAGGGTATATTTTTAGATCACGCGCAATGGATTTAAGCTTTTCGGCAATTCGGTCTGCCTCAAAAAAGCCATCTTCCGAGAACTCCGGGAGCAATATGACCTTTCGCCCCTGAAAACATTTCAAATCAAGAGCATCAATGCCCCCGAAATGTCCGGAAACTATAAAATTACGTTCACCAATTCCAGCTTCACGGCATACCCTCCGAAGATGAAATGCGACAGGCAAAGACATCGGAAAAATAACGTGAGCGTCTGGAAATTTATCAATTGCAACTCTGGAAAAAGCCAATGCTGTTGATGGTGCGCAGCCAATCCCATGAAAATTTTCTATTCTATTTCTTTTTTGAATTGCTTTTTTAGACGCTATCAGGAAAAAACAGTCGTCTTTTGCTGCAGAATAACAACAAATTTTTTGTTCAACCTCCCCACCAAAGTTTTCTTGCTCATCGATACATGAAAGTTTGTATCTTTTATGTCCAACATTAATGTTCTCTGGAATAAAATATGATAAATAGCATGGTTCGTTATTATTGTTCACCCTGTTGTTCTGTGTAATGGGAAACGCATCAAAGCAGTTTTCAGGCTTGATACCCAACCTTTCTCCTAAGATACGTGCTGTTTGGATACGATCCCTGTCGAGTTTCTTCATGGCAAATCCAACGACATCGTCACCGCTAAATCTATCTTGTATTTCCCAACCTATTTTTTGTTCTGGATTCCCGAGTTCCTGAAGAAATTCTTCTTTTTCTGAACTGATCAGACATGTAAAAACCGCATTGATGAGGCCAACAAAAATTTCTGCGTTTTTGTTGTCCTGCAAACATGTTGCAATTGCTGTTTTATCAATCTTTGCGCGCAAGCTCAGAAAACTACGAGAGAGTTTGCTATCGTTAGAATATGACACTTTTACATCTCCATATCCGTTCAAAACACAACATTAATACTACTACCATAATCCAACTTCACAATCACATTTTCATATAAAACCTTTGGCGGGAATTTTTCACCATACTGCTTGCCAGCAAGCATGGGCAGTTCGTGCCCGAACACCTGGCGGAAATAGTCATTTTGCAGGCCCCGCTGCTTATAAAAATCTGCAAAGGTGTGCCTGAGTGAGTGAAACGTCTTACCCGATGCATCTCCAAGGGCAGCCGTCACCACAGATTTAAACTGCTTTCCTGGCTGTTTGCCAAACTTTACGGCCCCTTCTGATTTTTTCAGATCAGGGAAAAGTCGAACATGCTTTTTCTTTGTAATATCGGCATGGTAATCTAAAATTCCCAGCCTTATTAAAATGGGATGTATGGGCACGATTCGTCGCGCATTTTTATTTTTCAGCAGCTTGGGGCGACCCTCTTCATCAAGTCCCGTGGCGTTAATGTCGATAATCCAAATCCCTTTGTTCGAACTTTCATAAATGTCGGCGCAATGAAGCTGGGAGATTTCTTCAAGGCGCATACCAGTATAAAGAGCGATCAGTGGTATCCAGTAGTAGGAAGGAGATTTGAATTCTTTTTGTGCAAATTTGGGATGCGCAAAAATTTTTGACAACTCATCTGCAGAAAAAGCCTGGCGCAATTCGATATCCTGACGCGTATCCTTAATTTGCAGGTGTGTAGCCGGATTAACATCCAGCAGGCCTTCCCGAACGTACCACCCCAACATGCTTCCCACTGCTTCCACTAAAATGTTGACCGTGGTGACGCTGAGCGTTTTTTCAACTTTGAGCGCAAGCAGTTCCTGAATATTTTTATCCTTATAGGCCTTCACCCGTGTGCGGTTCGGTGGCAACCGCCGCAGGGTTTCACGAAAGAGCCGCATATCTTCACGAGTAATGCTCTCAATGGATTTATCCCCGATGATGAGCAAAAACTCACCCAGGCGGCCACGGTGATCTGCCACACTGTGTTCGCGCCACTCACCATCCTGCAGCTTCTGATGGATGTACCGGTCCATAGCGTCAGAGTATAAAAGCGCATTTTTCTTTGGTGGCATTGCCTCTACGGCTACCTGCATTGGGACTAAAGAGGCCTCTTTTTCGGCCGTTTCTTTTATTTCACAAGGAAGCTTTCCGTAGTCACGTCCGACGATTTCTTCTTCCAGTAAAAAATCTCCACGCAATCGTGCTACTTCGATACGGTGCATGGTGATTTGCATTTCGTTATATGCCTTGACTATCTGTAAATAATTTTCTTCCGAAAGTTCTTCCCAGGTAAAGGCTCCCGATTTAAATAAATCAACAAGGCAAGTTGGTGCAAGTTTCTCCAACGCTTTTTCAGAATTCCAGCACAAGAGCATTGCGGCCTGTGAAGCCCTCAGTTGATCGTAAGGAATAGTTGTATCGCCTATTGTGAGAGCTTTTTTTTCAGAAAGATCTGCATGATCCTGCGCCAGCATCCGCTGGAGCAGGATATTCATTCGGCGACGAATTTCTCTGTACTCCAGCATGGTCTCCTCAAGAAAAGTTTTTTCTACTTCCGCAAGCAACATGCGCGCGCGAAAACGGGCCGTCCGCAGATAAGATGTCCGCAGGCTGAGGCGCAGCTCACTTCGTCCCCAGTGCAGTCGGGGTTCCTTGGGCAAAGCGTAACGGAAATAATAGATGCTTCGTTTGAGACAAAGATACGCAGGAGAACTTTTTTTGTCATCCCCGGAATTACGGAGAGCAGGTACGTGGCTTGAGTCAAAGGATGTAGGAGGGGGAGGCAACATGGGGTTTCTCCTGACCTGCCAAAAAAGGTTTGCACCCGATTTTGGCACGTCTTTGACCCCGCACTTTGACCCCATAAACTCCCAAGTGCGGGTTTTCGTCTGGTGCCTATGCTGGCCACAAGACAAAAAAATAAGTCGTTACAAGCTGTTGCTTATAACGACTCTTGAAAGATGGTGCCGAAGGGGAGACTCGAACTCCCACTCCCTTGCGAGAACTAGACCCTGAACCTAGCGTGTCTACCAATTCCACCACTTCGGCGCGAAGATTGATTTACCCGAACGGGCAGCCCTTGGCAAGCTTTTTTTGCCTATTGAGCAAAAAATTATGTCTTTGCGGCTTACTAGAGGAAAATGGTTCGCAACTGATCAGTATTCATGCCGCCCTGCGAAGCACCGCAACCAGCCCCGATGCTTTCAGCCGCTGGATGTTTTCGATCAGGATACGCAATCTGGACGCATTGTTTTTTAAGTTGTGAATCCGTACCGCCCTGCTCGCCACCTGTTCATCAGACGCAGCAGGACAGATCGATTTTCGGCACCCAGAGCAGATTAACCTTAAGAGTCTATGTTCTCAAATAGTGTGCGCTCGTTATGGCGGTTACCGCCGCTAATCAATACCGCTGTTTCCTCGCTGCCACCGTTTCCAGCAAAAAATACGGACGGCGGCTGCTACTGTGATAATCAAACGCTATCATTACTCATACTGCCTCTATCCGTGGCTTCGCGGTAGCAATCGTTGGCAGACCATACGGATGACTGTTGCGACTGAATAGAGCAATCCGTGTCGCGACTCTAACTGCCTTCATCCGCACTTTCTGCAATGACCGTTGGCCGAAGGCTGTATATATGGCGACAGCGACCGAACAGAGCAAGCCGTATTCCTACTCATACTGCTGCTACCTGTTGCTTCACTATAACCATTGGCCGAAGGGCTAACGGGTGGCGATTGCGATTGCGTGGAACAAACTGAATTGTTCAGCGGGCAGTCTTAAACGCAGATCCCTGCGTCACAAGCATTCAAGCTCACGCCACAACGCCTCAAACCATAAACCCGGCGAAGTTCAGTCCGACACACGCTACGACACCCAAATATCTGCAGTAACATTGCCTTGCCCTGCAAGGCTATCCCGCCAGTGGTTAAAGCTAGCCCCGCGTCAACCCATGAAACGGCCTTAACGCCTCCACGGCGGGCGTCTGCCTGAACACCCTCACGGCATCTTCAGGATAAACCACTCCGGAAAGCGGCTCACGTTCCACCCGTAAGCGAGGCTACAAGACAGGCAAGGGCTTCCCGGCAGAAGTACACCTCTGCTGGAAAGCCCTGCTCACAATATATATCTGAGTGCTAGAAGGGCCAGACGTTGTCCATAAGCCGCGTGAACCAGCCGGGCTTCTGCTTGTCGGCCAATACGCCGCGTCCGTAGTATTCGATGCTGGCGTCGGCGATCTGGGTTGAAAGCACGCTGTTGTCTGCGCTCACGTCCTTGGAACGCACCATGCCGCGCACCACCATATACTCTGTTTCTTCATTGACGCGGATTTCACGCGCACCTTCAATTTGCAGCAATCCGCCCGGCAGCACACGAAGCACCCGCGCAGCCAGAGAGGTCGTAACGTAGTTTTCACGCTTGGTTTTCCCCGTGGCTGAAAGGTCGCTGGTAGAGGTTGTGGACAAAGCCGGAACTCCTACTTTGCTGGTGGGGCCTACGTTCAGGAAGGGGATGAAGCCGCTTGAGCTTTGCCCAAAAAGCGCACCAACCTGATAGTCGTTCGCCCCGCCCTTTTTCGCCGTGGTTTCTGCCTTGTTCTGGGCCTTGGTATTTTCCACCAGTTTGACTACCACAATATCCCCTACCCTGCGGGCGCGGCTGTCAGAAAAAAGCGTATCCTGTTCACTGGCTGCGAAAAGCGAACCGGGATTATTGGCCGCGTTGGTTTCCTGCCTGTATTCCTGTGGATCGGTGACAGGCGGCTGCAAAGCCGGATGTTTACGCGGCCCGCCGCCGCAAGCGGCGCACAGGGCAAAAACCAGCGCCAGAACGGGTATTATGTGACGTGCCTGCATATGCTCCTCTCCTTCAATAACCGCGTTTGGCCACAAGAGCAGCTGAACGCCTAGTGTACTTCTACAGTATTGCCGTTTTTGACAATGCCGAAGACCTGCTTTTTGGTCTGCAAGTTCCGCAGCGGAATGGTGGCTCCGGGTTCACCGTCAGCCATGGCTTGCGCCTGTGTGACAATTTTCAGATTGCCACGGGAAAATATGAGTGAGACCACATCACCGCGCTTGACCATATGCTGATTGGCCAGGTCGCTCTGCAAAATTGTGTCACCAGCATTTATACTTCTGGCAAGCTGCCAGGGGCCGCCGTGCCCGTCCCATGGCAAATCACGCAACTGCCCGGCGTTGACGCGCATAAAGGTCACGCTTTGGGCAGTCAGGGCATCGCCCTTGTTCATCGACTGGGCAGCCGTGGGCACCGTAAGCCACAGAGAAAGCGTTGCAGTACCCGCCACCCGCCGCAACACAGAGCCATCGGCTTCCTGCACGGCAAAGCGCAAGGGCACGCGCCCGGGAGTCAGCTTACCCGGCTCAAGCTGGACGCGCTGCTGGCTGTGAGCGAGAAAAATGTATTCTGGCAAGCGAAAATCTGTGAGCTCCGCCTCGCCAGGCATGGCCGCCAATTGTGGGGTCAAGCTTTTGACGACATAGTTGCGCAAATCGTCTTCACGAAAAACCAATCCGCCGTGCTGGATCACAAGAGAGGTCGGCAAAATGCACCGGCTCGCCACATCCTGCCCCAATGCCTGCCGTAGTGCCTGCGATAACCGGGAGCGGTTGATCTGCAGCGGCTTGCCTTCTTCAGGCGGCGCGTCCCACAGGGGGGTGGCGCGTAACGCGTCCCACTGCGCCTGCTCAATATGTCCAAGGGGTATGGCAATATCGCCCAACAGTACCATATTGGTATTGGTAACAGCCGCCGGAACGATTTTAAGCCGCCAGTCGCCCTGCTCCAGCAGGCTCAAATTTCCTTCCTGAGCCAGAGGCACAGCGTTGGCGGCCAGTTGCGTGCTGGTTTTGGCGGCTCTGGCGTCGTGGGCCTCCGGGTCAAGGGGCATTTGTCCGGCCCGAACCTGAGGAGGCCGCAGCTGGGTTTTCACCTGTGTTGGCGAACGCCTGTGGTTACGGTCATTATCCTGCCATACGGCCTGCGGCACGCCGCCAGCCGCCAGCACAGGCTCGGCCCGCCACAGGCAGACCAGCGTCAATGCCAGCAGAAGAGCGGACACAGCCAGCCAGATCAGCCTGACATGGCGCGCTGCCCAGGGCATTTCTGCCGCTCCTGATAAATGTACCGCCAGTAGCCTCATGATTCTGTTACCGTCCTAGCTGCGCTTGAGCTGAACCGCGATGCCAAGCATGGAGTCTGAAGTCTGGATGGACTTGGAGTTGACCTCATAGGCGCGCTGGCCAACGATCATGTTGACCATTTCGTCCACCACTTCCACGTTGGACATTTCCAGAAAGCCCTGTGCCAGGGTGCCCACGTTTTCAGTGCCTGGCACACCTTCCACGGCGTCGCCAGAGGCTTCTGTAGGGGTGAAGAGGTTGCGCCCGCGAGCGTCGAGGCCCGCGGAGTTGATGAAGGTATAAAGCGGAATCTCTGCCCCGGCCAACTCCTGCCCTTGCGAATCGAGAGCGGCGATATGACCGGACGAGGATATGGAGATATTTTTGGTTTCAGCGGGCACGGCAAATTCCGGCTGAAGGATATAGCCGTTGGCCGTTACCACCGTACCATCCTGATTCAGCTTGAAGGAGCCGGCGCGGGTGTACATAAGCTCGCCGTTCACATCCACCTGAAAAAAACCGTCGCCCTCAATGGCTACGTCCAGCGTGTTGCCGGTGTTCTGAAAGTCGCCCTGGGTGAAAAACTTGTGCACAGCCGTAGGGCGTGTGCCCATACCCACCTGAATGCCCACAGGCAAGCGGTTGTCGCCTTCTGTAATAGACCCGGCCATGCGCATGGTCTGGTACATGAGGTCTTCAAATTCCGCGCGGCTTTTTTTGAAGCCCGTGGTGTTGACGTTGGCCAGGTTGTTGGAAATGACGTCAATATTGAGTTGCTGCGCCACCATGCCGGTGGCTCCAGTCCAAAGGGAACGCATCATGGGAAATACTCCTTGTTTCAGCCTTTGCTGTCAGCTCTAGCCCTGACGGCGGCCCACTTTTTCCGTGGCGGCGCGGTCCAGCGTATCCGAGGTCTGCATGACCTTCTGATAGGCTTCAAACTGACGCTGCACCTCAATCATGTTCACCATCTCCGGAACCACTTCCACGTTGGCGGCCTCGGTAAAGCCCTGCTCAATACGGCTGCCGTCCAGATAGGCATTGCCTTCCGCCACCTGCACATTTTCACGCGGGCGGTAAAGGTTGTTGCCCATTTTTTCAAGATTTTGCGGGTTATCCACGTTGACCAGGGCGATCTGCCCAAGCACGTCGTTGTCTGCAATGACCTGCCCGTCGCCGCTCACCTGAATGTGCCGCGTGCCCGGCGGGATGGTAATGTTGCCGCCGCCCTGTGCTTGTACTGGATAGCCCTGCGGCGTCATGATGGTGCCGTTTTCTGACAGCACAAAGGCACCGTTACGGGTAAGAAACTCCCCAGTGGGCGTAGCCACCCGAAAAAAGGCGTTCTCACCGTTAATGGCCATATCCAGCGAATTACCCGAATACTGCATGGACCCCTGGGCGAAATCGATCTTTGACACCGCCAAGCGCACCCTTGAGGCATTGAGCGGCTCAGGGAACAGCGGATCTGACTTGAGGTTCAAAAGCGGTTCGCGGATTTCGTCAAAGGCATAGCTGACCATGGTATCTTTAAAGGCCACGGTGTCGCGCTTGTACCCTCGCGTATTGGCATTCGCCAAATTATTGGCGATATAATTCATGCGGTGCTCTGTGCTGAGTGCGGCAAAAAGTCCGCTAAACATGCCAGCTTGCATGTGCTTCTCCTTGGTTGGCGGGCGCGCTGAAGCGGGTGCGCGGCCATCTTGTCCTCGAGCCCTATGGCCCGTGCCAAAAGCATTGCAAAGTACGGGCCAAAAAAAGCCCCTCGCGCGAACGAGGGGCTATGAGTCCAAAACAAGCTGAGTTGCTGCAAGACAGGTGCAGACGTGCCTGGTTATTTCCAGGTGATGTCAGGCTGCTTGCGCACGGGGCGAACCTTGGCCTTGAATAGCGGGTAGCCCATCATCTGCGCGGCAAAACCCATTTCATCAGGCCCGATACCGAGGAAGTCACGCACGGGCTGCGCCGCAGGATGCTCAAAGGCCATGCAGAGGTAGCCCCCCCAACAGCAGCCTATGCCCTGCGCCTGTGCCAGCAGTTCCAGATAGGTTATGGCAATAACGGAATCCGCCTGTCCCCAGCGCCACTTGGGAGCCACAACAACTGCCAGGTGGGGCGCCGTGCGGGTGATAACGTCAACACCCCGGTCCCAGGCACGCACAAGGCCGCTGGCATGCATGGCTTCGTCCACTACAGGGTCGGTTTGGGGCAAAAGGCGCATCCAGTCCACCACCAGTTCCGCAAGCTTCACCACCTGCTCGCGCGATTCCAGCACTATCCAGCGCAGATTTTGCACGTTTTTGGCTGTGGGGGCGAACCGCGCCGCTTCAAGAAGACGCTTGAACTGCTCTCTCGGAATGTTTTTATTTTTGAAATTACGAACAGACCGACGCGACGACGCCAGTTCTTCGGCCTGATCTGCCGTGGGCATCAGCTCAGGATGCAGCGGCAGACAGTCTTTCTGGTCAAGACCGGGAGCAGAACAAGCCTGCGTGGGGCAAAAAGCCATGCATTGCCCACAGCCTATGCAATAGGCCGCCTTATGCTTGTCCAGAGTAGGATAGGAGCCCACTTCAGCGTCAATAATATGCACTGGGCATACCAGGGCGCATATGCCGTCTTTGCGGCACAAATCATGATTAACTGTAAATACGTTCATATTCTTCTCCGATGGCAAGGCCTTTTGCGGCTTGCCCTTGTAAGCAAAAAGCCTCTTGCACCAGCAAGAGGCCCAGACAGCGTGGTCACGCGACGATTTTCCTTGTTATATCTGAGCAGATCCGCTTTGAAATTGGCTGCAATTTCACACTGGCATCTGGCTGAAAACGCGGTTTCCAGCCAAATTCACCCCGCTTTGCGGCGGACGGTTCGGCCTGCTCGCCGCCGGGCATTGCAGCATTTTCAGCGTTAAAATGCTTCTGAAAGTAAACCTTTTATGCTGGAAGTGTATTCTTGTGCTACTCAACCGAGATAAAAGGTGACGTTCGACGGAGAGATAACTGGAAAGACCCTTGGGACGCCTCTGTCCAAAAAATGCTGGATGGCAGATTAACCCTACATGCCCAGCTGACTGAGCATGTCGTCGATGGCGCTCTGCGATACGCCCTCTTTGTCCGGTCCTTTGAGACTATCGCCCTTTTTGCGCTGCTGACGAAAATCTTCCACAGCCTGCCGGGCCTCGGTCTGAAGAGATACCGCATTCTTTTGCGGATCTTTTTCCGCTCCATCCATGATGAGCCCAGACGAGATATAAAGCTCCACCACGGTATTTTCTATCTTGTTCAACGCCGTTACAACACGCTTGATGCGCTGCCCGGTGATGTCCTGAAAGCTCAGGTCCGTCAGCAGGCCGGTAAGGTCATCACCCAACCTGGTATTATTTTCCTCAAGCAGAGAAATCTGCACTTGAGACGCGCTGCCCTCGCGTACAGCTGCCAGCAGTTCTACGTTCTGCGCCTGCAAATCGAGGTGACGTTCCACAACCTCCATGATGGACATGGTGGCGCTTTCTGTAGCTTTGAGAACTTCTGCCAGCTGGGCCGTTGCCTCATGAAAGAGCGCATCCGTGCCGGAATCAGCCAGAGGCTTGTTCTGGGAGGCAGTGGATATCTGCTGATAAATATCCTTGAGTCCCTCGCGCATGTCCGCGCTCAACTGCCTGTACACGGTGGGTTCGGCCTTTTCGTCGCTCATGCAATGCCTTTGCGCCAGGGGCGCTGTTGAAAAGACGACAATAAAGTACCGCCGCGCCAAACTGCGGCGCGGCGGTACAAGAAGCTTACTTGTTGGTCTTCAGGAAGGTCTTGGCGCGGGCCGCCTCGGGCGAATTGGGGTACTTCTTGATGAGCTCTTCCAGGCGGGCCTTGGAAGCCGCACTCTGATTGAGCTTGCTGAAGCTGATGCCCTGCTTGAGGTAGGCGCCGGGTGCGCTGTTGGACTTGGGATAGTCCTTGATAACCTTGTCATAGGCCAGGGCTGCATCCGCGAACTGATTGCGCTGGAAGTAGCATTCGGCCATATAGAACTGCGCTTCAGGAGCCAGATTGTGGTTCTTGTAGTTTTTCAGAAAATCTGAAAAGGAGCGCTGCGCCTCGTCGTACTTGCGGGCATTGTAGGCATTGACGCCAGCATCAAAGAGCGCCAGCGAAATATCCTTTTGCGGGGCCTGTACCTGAGGCTGGGGCGAAGGCTGCCCCCAGTTGCTGCCGTCGGGAGCCTGGGCAGGAACGTGCGCGGAATTTGCAGCGGCCGCCTGGCCGCCGTAAGGCTGCACGCCTTCAGGCACGGCTGCGGCATACGCGGTAGAGCCCGCAGCCACAGACCCGGCGGCTCCAGCCTGGCCATAGGCAGGCTGCCCATAATTGGGCGTCTGCAGGGCCGTCTGGGTAGAAGGAGCCTGACTCACGGGAGCGACCGGCGCGGCAGCCCCTGGTTCACCAAGGTTCAGATTCAGCGCCATGCTGCGTTCTACCTGGCGCAGAGCCTCGTCATGCCGATTCACGCGGTCCACAAGGGCACGCGCACCGCCAGCATTGTTGAGGTCATCCATCTGTCCTTTCATTGCGTTCAGTTCCTGGCGCAGGGCCTGAATCTGATTCCAGGCATCTGCCTGCGAAGGCTGCATTTGACGCAACTGCACATCGTGCTGCTGCACCTGCTGTTCAAGGCTGAGGCTGCCCCCACTGGAGCTGCCGCCGGATACGCAGGCGCTCAGCGGCAGAGCAGCGCAAGCCAGCGTTACAAGGTACAATGTACGGAATGTGCGCATAATATCCTCTTTTTTCAAATTTGCACTTTTCCCAGGGCTTTTTTACGCCCTGTGAAAATATAGATGATACCGCCGATAACCGGCAAAAAAACCACCAGTACGAGCCACAGTGCCCGTTGCTGGGGTGTGGGAAACTCATGCCCCCAGATGTGGATTATGCTCCACAACGTAGGAAGCATGGGAATCATGACCAGAGCCACATGCCACCAATGAAACATCATGCGGCACTTCCCCCTTTGCCGGAGGCTTTTCCGGCTTTGTTGCCTTTTTTGTCCCCGGCTTTTGTCGGCGATTGACGCCACATGATAAAGCAAGCCAGGGCAGCCCCCACAAAAATGGCCGAATCTGCCACATTGAAGGCAGGCCAATGCCAGTCGCCCCAGTAAACATCCAGAAAGTCCACCACCGCCCGAAAACGGATGCGGTCTACCAGATTTCCCAGAGCGCCGCCCAGAACCAGCCCCAGGCCCGCAAAGAGCCAGGGTTCGTCGTCCGAGTTGCGAACCAGCATGAATATGGCCCACGCGGCCACCACCGTGGCCCCAAGGAACAGCCAAAACTGCCATTCAATGTCGGAGCGGTTCAAAAAGCCAAAGGCCGCTCCGCGGTTTCGTATGTTGATCAGGTCAAACAGGCCTTCAATAACCGGCACAGACCGGTGCTCCGGTATGGTCTGCATGACAATATACTTGCTCAGCTGATCGAGCGCCAGTGCCAACAGGGCCATACCCCCGAGAATGCGATAGCGTCTGCGCATGATCCTCAGGATTCCATACCCTTGATAACCGCCGTGCAACGCGGGCACAAGGCGGGGTGCTCGGGGTCAGTGCCAAGATCGGTGCTGTAAATCCAGCAGCGTTCGCATTTTTCGCCACGCGCCTTTTCAACGCCAATGGCAAGACCCGCGATTTCTTCATCCTGATACGCCGCCTGCGGGGCGCGGTCCAGAGCTTCCAGCTGCAACTGGGACACAATGCACACCGCACGCAGGTCGGTATGCAGCCCTTCCAGCCGCTGACGCAGTTCGTCAGCCACAAAGAGGGTGATGCGCGTGTCCAGGGAATGCCCGATGATGCCTTCACGGCGCATGGGCTCGATGGCCTTGGTTACAGCGCCGCGCACGGCCAGCAGCACGTTCCAGTCGTCGCGCGTGCCTTCGTCAAAAAGGTAGGGCGCGGCTTCCAGAGCCGGCAGGGCAAACACCGTGGGTTCGGGGCCACGCAGACTTTCAGGCAGATGGCTGAAGATTTCTTCAGCCGTGAAGGACAGCACCGGAGCCATGTCGCGCAGCAGCAGACACAAAATGTGCCACAAAGCAGTCTGGGCTGAACGGCGTTCTTGGCTGGCCGGGGCCGAAGCGTAGAGGCGGTCCTTGAGAATATCCAGATACACGGACGAAAGGTCGGTGACGCAATAGTTATGCAGGGTATGGTAGACCTTGTGGAAGTCAAAATCCATATAGGCCTGCTGCACACGCTCGTGCACGCGCCCGGCCACGTCCAGGGCAAAGCGGTCCAGAGGCTCCAGCTTGTCCAGCGGCAGCAGATCCTGAGCGGAAATATCGTTCAGGTTGCCGAGGATAAAGCGGCAGGTGTTGCGGATACGGCGATAAGCATCCACCAGACGGCCAAGAATTTCGTCCGAAATGCGGATGTCTTCGCGGTATTCTACCGAGGACACCCACAGACGCACGATTTCAGCGCCGAACTTTTCAATAAGCTCCTGCGGCGCAATGACGTTGCCGATGGATTTTGACATCTTGCGGCCATCGCCGTCCACCACATAGCCGTGCGTGAGCACGGAGCGGTAAGGAGCGCGGTTGCGCGTGCCTTCGCTGACCAGAAGCGAGCTGTGGAACCAGCCACGGTGCTGGTCAGAGCCTTCCAGGTACAGATCCGCCGGAAAGCCCAGCTCGGGGCGCTTTTCAAGCACGGCGGCAAAGCTTGTGCCAGAGTCGAACCACACGTCCAGAATATCGGTTTCGCGCTTCCAGTGGTTGCCGCCGCAATGCGGGCAGGCAAGCCCCTCGGGCACGATGTCTTTCAGCTCGGCTTCGTACCAGTAGTCGCAGCCTGTGGGATGATTGGCAAAACGCGCGGCCATTTCGTGCATCCAGGCCGGATCATTCCAGGCCTCGCCGCAGTCTTCGCACAGCAGGGCCATGATGGGTACGCCCCACTGCCGCTGGCGCGAGATGCACCAGTCGGGGCGGAATTCCACCATATTGTGGATGCGCTCGCGGCCCCATGCGGGAATCCAGCACACTTCGTCGTCAATGGCCTTGAGGGCGCGGGTACGCAGATCGTTCTTTTCCATGCTTATAAACCACTGAGTGGTTGCGCGGAAAATGACGGGCTCTTTGCAGCGCCAGCAATGCGGGTACGAATGCTTGATTTTGGACTTTTGCAGCAGTGCGCCCACTTCTTCAAGCTTTTCGATAACCTTGGGGTTGGCTTCAAAAACATTCAACCCCGCGAAAAATTCCACGCTGGGCAAAAAGCGGCCTGCGTCGTCCATTGGCGAGTAGACTTCCAGCCCGTACTTGAGGCCCACGTCGTAGTCTTCGCGGCCGTGACCGGGAGCGGTATGTACGCAACCCGTGCCAGCTTCCAAAGTTACATGCTGGCCAAGAATGACCAGTGAATCCCTATCATAGAAGGGATGACGGGCTTTAAGGCCCTCAAGCTTCGCGCCGGGCGCGCGGTCCAGAATGGTATAGTCGCTCCAGCCAAACGCGGCTGCGCAGGATTCAAGCAATTCTTCGGCAAGAATATACTGGCTGCCAGCGGCTTCCACCAGAGCGTAGGTGAATTCTGGGTGCAGGCAGACGCCCATATTGTCGGGGAGGGTCCAGGGCGTTGTGGTCCAGATGACCACATTCGCGCGCGACGGATCAGCGGCGGCAAAGACCTTTTTCAGTCCCTCGTCGGGCAAGGAAAAACGCACATAGACGGAAGGCGAGGTGTGGTCATAGTATTCCACCTCTGCCTCGGCCAGGGCCGTATGGCAGGAGCAGCACCAGTGAATGGGCTTTTTGGAACGAACCACGCCGCCCGTGGCCACAAAGTTTGCCAGTTCGTCAGCCGTGGCGGCTTCATAGGCGGGCTTCATGCTCATGTAGGGATCTTCCCAGTTACCGAGCACGCCCAGACGCTTGAATTCCTTGCGCTGCACGTCAATCCACTTTGAAGCGTATTCGCGGCAGAGCTTGCGCACCACATGGGCCGGAAGAGTCTTTTTCTTTTCCTTGAGTTCCTGCTCAACCTTGTGTTCGATGGGCAGGCCGTGGCAGTCCCAGCCGGGTACATAGCGCGACGTATAGCCCGCCATATTGCGGGATTTGACAATAATATCCTTGAGAATCTTGTTCAGCGCCGTGCCCATGTGAATATGCCCGTTGGCGTAAGGCGGGCCGTCATGCAGGATGTAGCTTCCCTTGCTGCCCGAAGCTTCTACCATAATGCCACAGGCATTCATGGCTTCCCACTTCTTGAGGGTTTCCGGCTCGCGCTGGGCCAGATTGGCCTTCATAGGAAAGGCGGTTTGGGGCAAATTCAGCGTTTTTTTATAATCACTCATTGGGGCTCCCGGCACTGATGTCGCAAGAAAAATATGTGATAAGCGGTGATAAAAATCACTGTAGTTTGGGCAAATAGACGCCTAAAGTCAAGGATTCGCAAGCACCTCGCGCTTCCGTTCTTACCAGCGTACGCATGCAGAAAATTGACTTCAATAAAAAGATCTTCCGCCACAGCTGCTTGCCTACGCCCGTCAGGGCTGGTAAGCTGTATCTTATTCATCTTGCGGCAATTCATGGCCGCTTCAGGACTTGCCGAAACTGCTATGATGGTTATTTGCCTGACAAGAGGTAGCTATGTGTCTTGCCATTCCCGCCCGTATTGAAGAATTGTTTGGTGAAGGTATGGCCCGCGTGCGCGTGGGCGAAAGTTCAA
Source organism: Desulfovibrio intestinalis (assembly GCF_014202345.1). NCBI lineage: Bacteria > Pseudomonadati > Thermodesulfobacteriota > Desulfovibrionia > Desulfovibrionales > Desulfovibrionaceae > Desulfovibrio > Desulfovibrio intestinalis. The sequence goes on along the minus strand of NZ_JACHGO010000012.1, from coordinate 2,986 downwards.
CCTATTTGAACGCTTCTGTCATGCTTTTGCCTCAAGAACCCAATGTTGGGGACTATGTTATCGTGCACGCGGGCTTTGCCCTGCACACAATGACCCCTACGGAAGCAGAAGAAAGCCTGTCAGCCCTGCGCGAAATGGCCAAAGCACTGGACGACGGGCCACCGCAGTTCTAGCTGTAAATTTTACCAGGCAAGGCGAGACCGCCTTGCCTCCCCCAGTTAGTTCGGTGTGTCCTTTAGCCGCGGATGCTAAAGGCGAGCACACTGGCTGACTGAAAATGGCGTAATAAAAATTGCAATACAATTTCGAAAGTCCTCTGCTATTCAGGGGACTTTTTTTATATGCAACGTAACAGCACACTAGGGATATTACCGTTCCAAGCGGGTCTGATTTTCAAGATTTGAAACCAAGCCAGTGCAACAATTTTTTATGAACCAATAAGAAGTATCTTGATGAAATCATGAATAAATTTTCTTTATGAGCAGACTTTCAGCAGCTTCACTACTGTGGCGATTTTCTCAAAAACGGTTGCCAAGTAAAAAAGGAACATCAATCATATTGATAATTTTGAACAACAAACTAGAATAGCATCGTTGTAATATTGCAATCCACTCAAAAACTTTTACACTGGTTTTGAACGCACAATTCAAATCCAAGCACGGCATTAAAAAACACAACCATACTAGTAAATGCCATTTCAACTCATTTGGTTTTCACCACAAGAGTAATGGATATACATCCGCACCTTGTGGCTTAACCGCACAAAGGAATTCTGCCTTGGACATACCGCGCATATTCAACATTACTGAAAGTGCTCACCGCATACATAATCCTTATACGCCAGAGAAGCTCGCCACTCTTGGTGCGGCCTTGCGTCTGAAGCCGGAAGATCGTGTCCTTGATCTTGGCAGTGGGTCGGGCGAAATGTTGTGCACCTGGGCACGGGATTACGGAATCACCGGAACTGGCGTCGACATGAGCCAGCTGTTTTTCGAGCAAGCGAAGCTACGCGCAAACGAGCTAGAAGTTGCCGATAAAATCCACTTCATCCACGACGATGCCGCTGGCTACATAGCAGCTGAAAAGGTTGACGTGGCAGCCTGCGTTGGTGCCACATGGATCGGCGGAGGCGTCACGGGCACCATTGAACTTCTTGCAAAAAGCCTTCGGCCCGGAGGAATCATCCTTATTGGTGAACCCTACTGGCTCCAGCTGCCGCCAACAGAAACCATTGCCAAGGGATGCCTTGCCAACACAATAGCCGACTTTCTCACGCTTCCTGAGCTTGTCGCGTCTTTTGGTGAGCTTAATTACGATGTTGTGGAGATGGTGCTTGCCGATCAGGACAGCTGGGACAGATACGAGGCAGCAAAATGGCTGACCATGCGGCGATGGCTTGAGGCCAACCCGGACGACGATTTTGCGAAGGAAGTTCGCGACCAACTGACGACGGAGCCCAAACGCTACGTTACCTACAGCCGGGACTATCTTGGGTGGGGCGTATTTGCCCTGATGGCGCGGTAGGGTGACATTTGGACAGTGATGCTGGTCGCCCTGGTGATATGCTGAATGCAAAAGGGGGCAGGCACTGCGTGGACCACTGTTCCGGGTTTTGCATTTAATCGCTCGCGCCAGGAACATAAAATTGCTTAAGTTCAGCGCGCGAAGTTAGTGCGCGAAGGCTGTCAGTCGCGCAAAGGTAGTCACCGCCCGGCATTCTTCGAACTATTATGGCTGAAGTTGTCGATAACCAGCAGGGAGAGGTGGCTGCGCCCGTCTCGAAGCAAAGGACGGGCTCACTCCTTACGCGCATTTCTTGGGCAAAACATCCTAATATCAGACGGCTTTTTGATGTGGAGGGTATTTGGGGTACCCGCCCACATGCAAAAGCCGCCTTTGCGTAACTTGCAGCCAATCCACCCCACGCGAATCATCACTTGCCATAAATCATTCGCTGTCCGACCTGCAGAATTTTCAGCAACTCTCTTTTTCTTCGCTCAAATGACGGGCCAACCAGATGGTGTGGCCGCCGCAGCTTTGATCTTCGATCACATGCTCCACCAATGCAAAGCCGTGTGAAGCCAGAAGAGTGCCATACTCAGCCGCATCCAGGCTGGCGTGGTACAACTGCTCGCCCTGAAATTCGCCGATGGCTTCACCCGCGCCCGGGCCAGAGGTGAACATCAGGGCAGCGCCGGGTGCAGCGTGGCGCTCGAATACGGCGAACATGGGCCGTTGATCTTCAGGAGGAAGGTGGAAAAAGCTGTCCCAAGCCAGAATACCATTGAAAGCCTTGCCCAACCTGCAGTGCCGCATGTCGCCAGGAAGCCATTCTTGATCTGGAAACCGCGCCCTGCACAAACTCAACATCGGCGCTGATCCGTCTATGCCAGTCACATGATGCCCGTTTTCAATGCAATACGCTGCCAATGGCTCGCCTGAACCGCAGCCCAAATCGAGAATGTTTGCACCAGAGCCGGCGATGGTGAGAAATTTGTCCATCCACGCTTGCTCAACAAGACTCTTACCACGAGACTTGTCAAAATAATCCGCATGCCGCTCATAGAGGGAAGGAATGTTTTGCCATGAGGGATGAACCTTGTTTGAACTCATGTGTGTAACTCCATTAGCATGCGTTTATTCAATGTAGCGTAAAAGGCAGCCGTATCATCCACGATGGGTCATAACCCCAAATTCGGTTTTTCAAAGAGGTCTTGCAAGCATTATTCATCAGGAGCAGTGCTTGCCCAAAACCAGTTGCACCCGTCAGCTGACGACTCCTGTGTGCCCATAAGGCACTATTATTTCACATTTTTCAGCAGATTGCATGGCTATGAATACTGTTTAGCTACAAGTCACGCAGCACTTCTACTTGCTTATGACTTCAGACCAAATGAGTCTTTTGCACGTGCCAATTTCTTAGCTGCTTAGCAGCACAGTCAGAGAAAGAAGGAATACTGCAGTGATGGCGAAGGATATCATCGCG
>NZ_JACHGO010000011.1 GCF_014202345.1 Desulfovibrio intestinalis | reverse complement strand
ATAGCTTTCATTGGGATGGCCTCCTGCAAAGGTTTTTAGGCTACCTTATGCATACCCGCTTCAGTCGGGCGGGGCCATCCCATCATTTCAAAGTTGAAATGCTCAGGTGGCTGCGCGAGCAGACGCCCGCCGTGGAGGCGTAACGCAGCTTCAGCCGTTGCGACGCAGAGATCTACGGATGAAGACAGCACCGCTATTTATTTGCGCGGTTAAACGCCGTAGCGAGCGTGTCTTAAACTTTGAGAATATATATTCTCAAAGTTAATCTGCTCTAGTCCTCGAACTGGCGCAGTTTGCTATTAAAATAAAAAAAATCCCGCTTTCGCGGGACTTTTTTATTTTTTGTGCTGCCGTGAAACCACGGCGTACAAACTAGTTTTTCAAGCTGTGGATCGGCGCGGGAATGCGGCCACCCAAGGAAATAAAGTCTTCGGCATTGCCTTTGGGCACGGGCATTATGGCAGCCTTGCCAAGCAATCCGCCAAAGGACACTTCGTCGCCAACGCTCTTACCGGGCACGGGGATCAGCCGCACAGCCGTGGTTTTGTGATTGATCATGCCAATGGCCATTTCGTCGGCAATGATGCCAGAGATGGTGGCCGCCGGGGTATCGCCGGGAATAGCGATCATGTCCAGTCCCACGGAGCAGACGCTGGTCATGGCCTCAAGCTTTTCAAGGCTGAGTAAGCCAGCGGTGGCCGCAGCTTCAATGCTGGAATCTTCAGATACAGGAATGAACGCGCCGGAAAGCCCGCCCACAGAGGATGAAGCAAAAGCTCCGCCCTTTTTCACTGCATCATTAAGCATGGCAAGCACTGCGGTGGTACCGGGAGCGCCAATGCTTGAAAGCCCCAGGCTCTGGAAAATTTCGCCCACAGAATCGCCCACAGCCGGGGTGGGAGCGAGGGAAAGGTCGGCCACGCCAAAGGGGATGCCCAACCGGGTCGCCACTTCGGTTCCGATCATTTCGCCCACGCGCGTCACTTTGTACGCTGTGCGCTTGATGACTTCTGCCATGTCCAGCAGCGTGAGAGCGCCGCCCTTTTCGTTATGTCCGGCCTCACGGGCGCGGTCCAGAGCCTTTTTCACAACGCCAGGGCCGGAAACGCCCACATTGATGACCACATCGGGCTCGCCCACGCCAAGGTAAGCGCCAGCCATGAAGGGCACATCCTGCGGAATATTGGCAAATACCACGAGCTTGGCGCAACCGATGCCGCCACGGTCAGCAGTGGCTTCGGCAACCTTGAGAATCTGTTGCCCCATAAGGGCCACAGCGTCCATATTGATGCCGCTACGCGATGAGGCCACGTTGATGGACGAGCAGATGCGGTCGGTTTGCGAAAGGGCTTCAGGCAGGGCTTCAATCAGGGCGCGGTCGCCTTTGGCGAAGCCTTTTTCCACCAGAGCGGTAAATCCGCCCAAAAAGTCAACGCCCGCTTCCTTGGCGGCCTCGTCCAGCGCCTTGCACACGCGCACCATGCCGTCCGGGCCAAAGGGCGCGGCAACGACGGCGATGGGGCTGACGCTGATGCGCTTGTTCACCACGGGGATACCGTACTTGTCGCCCACTTCGTCGCAAACAGCCACAAGCTGGGCAGCATAGCGGCGCAGTTTGGCACGCACATTGGCAGTAAAAAGATCCAGATCGTGGCTTACGCAATCAAACAGGCTCACGCCCAGAGTAACCGTGCGCACGTCAAGGTGCTCGTTGCGGAGCATATTCAGAGTGCTTATAACTTCGCGTTCGGAAAGCATGATAAAATCCTGTATGGTTGCAGTCGCTGTCTGGCAATGGTTCTGAAACAGCGGCCCCTGCGCGAGCGGTTTCCCCAAGTGCAGCCAGCAAGGCCCTTGCCTGCGGCCAGCGGGGAATTTTCGCGCGGTTACTCTGTTTCTGCCCGTTCAGTTGCTGTTGGAACAGCAACACGCTCAACGGAGAGCACATCGGGCCGGCCGCCGCATTGCGGCGCGCACTCTGCCAAAAACAGCTTTTCCGGCAGAATGCCCACTTTGAAATGCACGGCATTTCAAAGCTAATTCTGTTTAGCGCCGCGCCGGGCGACACCATGCGCAATCCGATGCTGGCCTCCGCCTTGAACTGCGGAAGCACCACAAAAGTGCGCCTTTACTCTGTGTTCTTCGTGCCAGTGCGCCAATAAAGGCGCTACCTTCTCATTAGGGCATTGTAACGCTAAAAAGCTTCAATGCTCTAGTAGGAGCTGACGCGGTGAACAGCCTCAAAAATATCGCGGTGCTGCACGCTCACACGCAAATCGCGGCTCTGCCCTTCGCAGGAAAGCTCGCGGCGCAGGCGGCCAAGATCCACGGAATCAGGAACCATTACTTCAAAAACAAAGAGTGCCTGATTGGTGCCGTCTTCGCCCAGTATGGCCTTGAGGTTTTCAATATTTACGTCATGCCGGGCAAACACGCGGCTCATGGCCGCGATAAGGCCGGGCTTGTCCGGGCCGTCGGCAGTGACCACAAAGGGTTCACAGTGCAGGCTTTGGCCCCACTGTCCCTTGATGGCCGGACGTACCAGCACCGACAAGTCTACCTTGGCTTCGGCAAGACTGGCGCTCAGTCTTTGGCGCAGGCTTTCAGCATCCACTCCGTCAGGGGCAGCCACCACAAAAATGGCGGCGAACTCGCCAGAAAGTATGGTCTGAGTCACTTCTTCAATATTGCAGCCGTTTTCTTCAAGAATACGGCTGACGGCGGCCACCACACCAGGGCAGTCGCGCCCCAGAAAGGAGGCTGTGTACTTGTGCATGAGGTAATCCTTACGGAAATGCATCGTAGGCTGTGCCGACGGAATGTTGTCACAGAAAGCACTGCTATATACGCAACCTCCGCGAACTTCAAGGGGGAACAGGCCCACGGAAAATGCTGAAAAGCTTTGCCACACCGTCCTTGACGCCTTTGAACGAATGGCATACCCTTACAATCCTTTAAGACTAGGCATCTCAGGAGTTTTTCAGTGGAAAATCGGGAAAAGAAAAATAAAAAGCCTACCGTCAAGCTAGGCACCAAGTCGCAGCACGCGGGCTATTTCATGCCCATGTTGGAAAGCTTCGCCGCCCGTGAAGGGCTTAATGAAGTTGTGAAAAACCGTGTGGTCAAATCATGCGACCTGCTGGATGCGGGCGTGCCCCTCTTTCCCAATGACTTTCGAAAAGAGCACTCCATCTCCTGGGTACTGGACAAGTTCGGCGAGCTGGAAGGCGAAGCCCTCGAAAACCAGGAAGACGTTGTCGCCCTTGCCGGGCGTATCGTTTCACTGCGCTCTTTCGGCAAGGTGGCCTTCTTTCATATTATGGATCAGACGGGCCGTGTTCAGTGTTACGCCACCCGCGAACATCTGGACGAAGAAACGCACTCTCTGGTGAAAAAACTGGATATCGGCGACATCGTCGGCGTTTCCGGCCATTTGTTCCGCACCAAAACAGGCGAACTGACCATTGCCTGCCGCAAAATCAAGCTTATCACGCGCTCACTGCGTCCCCTGCCCGAAAAATACCACGGGCTCAAGGATATGGAAACGCGTTACCGCCAGCGCTATGTTGACCTTATCGTCACGCCACGCGCCCGCGAAATATTTTTAAAGCGCAGCCTTATCGTGCGCGAATTCCGCCGTTTTATGGAAGACCGTGGCTTCATGGAAGTGGAAACCCCCATGATGCAGCCCCTGGCTGGCGGCGCTACGGCCCGTCCGTTCAAAACGCACCACAACGCTCTGGACATCGGCCTCTTCATGCGCATCGCGCCGGAGCTGTATCTCAAGCGCTTGCTGGTGGGCGGTTTTGAAAAGGTTTTTGAGCTCAACCGCAACTTCCGTAACGAGGGCATCGACACAAGGCACAACCCCGAGTTCACCATGTGTGAATTTTACTGGGCCTACGCCACGTTTGAAGACCTCATGGATCTTACTGAAGAACTTTTTGCCCACCTTGCCCAAAGCGCGTGCGGCACGACTGTGGTCCCCTACCAGGGCGAGATGATCGACCTCACGCCCGGCAAGTGGACCCGCATGAGCTTCTACGATTCCCTCACCATTATTGGCGGGCATCAGCCGGAATTTTATAATGACTACACCCGCGTGCAGAACTACATTCGCCAGCGTGGCGAAAAGGCCGCTGACAGCGAAAGCCTGCAAAAGCTGCACGCCAAACTTTTTGACCTTGATGTTGAAGGCAAGCTGATTCAGCCGCACTTTATCTACCATTACCCCACGGAAATTTCGCCGCTGTCGCGCCGCAACGACCAGAATCCCGGCCTGACAGACCGCTTTGAGCTTTTCATCACCGGGCGCGAACTGTCCAACGCCTTCTCCGAACTCAACGACCCTGTTGACCAGCGCCTGCGCTTCGAAGATCAGGTGCGTGAAAAAGAAGCTGGCGACGATGAAGCGCACAGCATGGACGAAGATTACCTGCGCGCTCTTGAATACGGCATGCCCCCGGCTGCCGGACAGGGCGTGGGCATTGACCGTCTGGTCATGCTGCTGACGGACTGTGCCTCCATCCGCGAGGTCATCCTCTTCCCCCTGCTGCGGCCAGAAGTTTAATTACAAACTCTGTTGCCTCTGCTTTTGCCGTGACTATTCAAGAGGGCCGTTCCATCAGGGACGGCCCTCTTCTTTTGACTGATTGCGCCTGCACGGCGCATCTTAATTTTGAAAAGGCTTGTGTGCACTCTAGGGGGAGCGCTGCCGCCCGCTACACTCGTTTCCGGCCTCTGCGTGTTACGCAATAACAGCTACATAAAGATCGCCTGAAGAAGATGGTCATTTTTCTTTATTTTCAGCTTTATGGCGAAAAACATTCCACCGCAGAGCCGCTCAAAGGGATCTGTCATAACAGGTCATGCACATGACGCCATTTGTATAGTTATGGCAACGGCCCTTCAATATATAGGCCCGCCCATTCCGGCGCTCGCCATATCAGTAATGGCGGGATTCAACGCGCAGGACGGGCATTTCAGACAGAGATAGCACGGTGCTTCACGCGGCAAAACACACGGCGTTCGGCGTGAACGCCCTATGCCTCTCACAAGTCCCAGACTCTTGTGCGGGCATTGACAAGCCTTGAGTTTGCGGGCAAAGCCCCATGTGAATTTATACGATCCCAAAGATACTGACCAAATGGGTGCACGCCACAGTCTGCCAAAACGCTTGCGAAATGCAGCCTGTGCTCTGGGAACAACTGACAATTCACCTGAAAACAGCTGCCTGATCTGGCAAAAATCAGCCGACAATCCACACGACTCTAAAAAATCTCTTGAATATCCCATCAAGCTGGGCCACTATGCCGCAAATGTCGTTCGAACTATTCGTAGCCTTGCGCTACCTCTTTTCAAGGCGTAAACAGACCTTCATCTATATAATATCTCTTATGTCTATTCTGGGCGTGGCCCTGGGCGTAGGGGCGCTAGTGGTTGTGCTTGGCGTGTATAACGGTCTTACGACCGATATGCGCGACAAGATTTTGGGAGCCAATGCCCACGCCATCGTCATGTCCTACCTGCCTTCGGCCTTTGAGAACGATGACGGGCTGCTGGATCGTGTACGCGCTGTCAAAGGTGTCACCGGGGCAACCCCCTTTATCTACACAGAAGTGATGCTGTCTGCTGGCAACGGCGTTAAAGGCGTTGTTTTGCGGGGCATTGACCCGGAATCCGGGCCTCATGTGCTTTCCATGCTGCGCCAGATGCGCACGGGTTCTGCCGCAGACCTGCAAAAAGAAGGAACCCCCGGCCTCATCATTGGTGAAGAGCTGGCCAAAAGGCTGGGCCTTGCCGAAGGCAGCCGCGTGAACCTGCTTTCGCCCTCCGGGCAAAAAACAGCTTCGGGCTACGCGCCGCGCATTCGCCCCTTTGAAGTGGTGGGCATATTCAAAACAGGCATGTTTGAGTACGATTCGTCGCTGGCCTTCGTAAGCCTGGGCGCAGCCCGCGATGTTCTGGGCCTGCCGGAAAAATATCTGTCTGGCGTGGAACTCACCGTTGACGATCTTTTCAAGGCAGACCAAACTTCCACACGCGTCGCTACCGAGCTTGGCTCGCCCTTTTATGTGCGCTCGTGGATGGAAATGAACGCCAATCTTTTTGCAGCCCTCAAGCTGGAAAAAATCGGAATGTTCATCTTGTTGACAATGGTGGTACTTATAGGTTCATTTTCCATCGTGACGACCCTTGTCATGCTGGTAATGGAAAAAACGCGCGACATCGCCATCATGATGTCAATGGGCGCTACCCGCGGCATGATACGCCGTATTTTCATGCTTCAAGGCAGTATCATTGGCGTTGTGGGAACCTTGCTTGGGTATGCTTTTGGACTTTCACTAGGCTGGCTGCTCAAGCGCTACCAGTTTATCAAGCTGCCTGAAAACGTGTATACGCTTGACCATCTGCCCATCAGCATCACTGTCACCGACGTGCTTATTGTCGGGGCCAGTGCCATGCTGCTGTGCTTTTTGGCCACCCTTTACCCGGCGCGTCAGGCCGCCCGCCTTGAACCGGCGGAAGCTCTGCGCTACGAGTAGCCATGTCCGCACTCTATAAATTTTCACAAGTGGGCAAAGTGTTTTCTGCCCCGGGCGAAACTCTTGAGATTCTCAAGGATATCAGCCTGGTTGTAGAAGAAGGTGAAGCTCTGGCCATAGTGGGAGCTTCCGGCTCCGGCAAAAGCACCCTATTGCATCTTATGGGTGCTCTTGATACTCCAAGTACGGGCGCTGTCTTTTTTGACGGGCAGGACATGGCACACATGACGCCCGACCAGAAGGCGGCATTCCGCAATAGAACGCTGGGCTTCGTTTTTCAGTTTCATCATCTCTTGCCGGAATTTTCGGCAGTGGAAAACGTGGCCATGCCGGCCATTATCGGCGGCGAACGCCAGTCCGTCATCATGACCAAGGCCCGCGAAATGCTCGAACGCGTGGGCCTTTCGGCTCGTATGGAAAGCAAGATTTCCACGCTTTCTGGCGGTGAAAGGCAGAGGGTGGCCATTGCCCGCGCAGTGCTGATGCGCCCGCGGGTTCTGCTGGCCGACGAGCCCACCGGCAATCTGGACGAAGGTACCGGAGCGCAGGTGGGCACACTTATGAACGAACTTAACCGCGAACTGGGCATGACCCTGGTGGTCGTGACGCACAATCGAGAGCTGGCCGCAGGTATGGGCCGCACTCTGGAACTGAAAGCGGGGACACTGTATGAAAAAAATGTTGCGTAATCTTCTGTCTAACATCCTCTGCGTCACCGCTCTGGTTTGCGCTGTACAGCTTTTGCCCCAAGAAGCCGGGGCCGCTCAGGGGCCGCTTGTGCTTGTCCTGCCTTTTCAGGTCAATGCCGGTCCTGAAATGCCCAATGCCGCCCGCGACGTGCCTCAGATCATTGCCGATCAATTAAAGCAAAACGGCATGAGCGTGGTGCCTATGAACACCGCGCGCCAGTTGCAGCAGAGCAGCGGTGAGAACATCGACCTCGCCACCGCGCGCGCGCTGGGCCGTCAGGCAGGTGCGCAGCTTGTCATCTATGGCAGCTTCAACCAGCTTGGCGACGGCTTCAATATGGATACACGCCTCGTTCCTGTGCAGCAGGGCGAAGCGGTGCCCGCAGGCTTTGAACGCAATACTCTGGTTGCCCTCGGCGACTGTGCCAGCGCCCTTGCAAGCCGCGCTGCAGAAATGACGAAGGCCAACGCCGCCCCTGTCGCCCAGCAGGCAGACAATGGTCCGGGCTTTGTGCCCATGGGCGCTCCGGCCGCCGCCAAGGGCGGCTTGTCTGACGTGCAGGTGCGCGGCATGAACGTCATGGACCCGGACACCGTGCTCATGCGCCTGACTATCCGCAAAGGCGACACCCCTGATGCCCACGCCATCAACGAAGAAGTGAAGCGCATCTGGGAAATGGGATATTTCAGCGACGTGCAGGCCAGCCTTGAAGGCAATGTGCTCGTCTTTACTGTTGTGGAAAAACCCCGCATCGACAACATCGTGGTAGAGGGTTCCAAGGACATCAAAAAAGACGACGTTCTTGCAGCTATGGGCACAAGAAGCGGTAACGTGCTTAACGAACAGGTTCTTTCCGACGACCTGCAAAAGATTACCGAGCTCTACCGCAAGGAAGGCTACTATCTCGCCAAGGTCAACTACCGCCTCGAAGACCGCCAGGGCGGCCGTGGTGCCGTGCTCGTCATCAATGTGGACGAAGGCAACAAGCTTTACGTCAAAGAAGTGAAAATTGACGGACTCAAGAACCTGAGCCAGGGCGACCTTGATAAGTACATGGCGCTCAAGCCGCGCGGTATTTTTTCGTGGCTGACCGGCTCCGGCGTTCTCAAGGAAGAATATCTTGAGCGCGATACCAACGCCATCGCCGCCTATGGCCTCAACGAAGGGTATGTTGATATCCAGGTGGGCGCGCCCCAGGTGGATTACCGCGATGACGGCATCTACGTGACCTTTACGGTAAATGAAGGCCCCCGCTACACCATCCGCAACGTGGTCTTTGCGGGCGACGTCATCGACAGCGAAGACAAAATGCTTGAAGTTGTGCAGATGGATGACTGGCAGAAGTCCAACAAGTTCTTCTCCCTCACCGTCATGCAGGAAGACTCCAAGCGCCTGACCGACCACTATGCCGACTACGGCTACGCTTTTGCTGAAGTGGACACCAAGCTGATCAAGGCCGACGACGGCAGCGATCAGGTGGACGTGGGCTATCTCGTCAATAAAAAGCAGAAGGTCTTCATCCGCCGCCTGATGGTTGAAGGCAACACCAAAACACGCGACAACGTGATCCTGCGCGAAATGCGCCTGGGTGACGGCGATATGTATGAAGGCGCCAAACTGCGCCGCTCTAACGAACGCCTGAACCGCCTGCGTTACTTCGGTGCTGTGGATATGGAGATTATCCCCACCGGGCAGGAAGACGAAGTCGACCTCAAGGTTAAGGTCAAGGAAGCCAACACCGGCGCCATCATGGGCGGTATCGGCTACTCCAGCTACTACGACGTGGGCGTCAGCGCCTCGATTATGGAGCGTAACCTCTTTGGCCGTGGTTACTGGTTGCAGCTGCAGGGCTTCTTCTCCTGGCGCCGTACGTCGGGCACCCTGTCCTTCACCAACCCGCGCGTGTACGATACCGACCTTTCTTTCGGCAACGACATCTACTACACGCACGACTACTGGGACAACTTCACCAAGGATACCATTGGTGACACTATCCGCTTTGGCTACCCCATTGGCGAATACACGTCTGTTGGCGCTGGCTACCGCCTGGAACGCTATAATCTCTACGACGTAAACGACAACAGTTCGCCCTACATCAGAAACTACAAAGGCATCAACTGGACAAGCGCCGTTTCAGGCCGCATCCTGCGCGACACTACCGACAACAAGGAACGTCCCACCAAGGGCACAATCGCACGCCTCTGGGCTGAATACGGCGGCGGCGGTCTTGGCGGCACAGACAACTTCATCAAGTCCGTGGCTGACTGGCAAGGTTTCTGGTCATTCAACCCGCAAAACACGGTTCACCTGCGTGGTCGTGTAGGCGGCGTATTCCAGAACACCAGTGATGAGGTACCCGTATTCGAACGCTTCTGGGTTGGCGGTATGGACACCATCCGCGGTTACACCTATTCCGACCTTTCACCACGCGACTACAAGTACGGCGGCGAACAGATCGGCGGCGACCGCATGGCCGTGGCCAACCTTGAATACATCTGGACCTTCCAGAAGGATCTGGGTCTGGCTCTGGTGCCCTTTGTGGACTCCGGTTTCAATATCGACTCCAAAACAATGGGCAATGAATGGGACAGATACATCGTTGCCTCAACTGGTATGGAACTGCGTTGGCGCTCACCGATGGGCGACCTTCGCATAGCCTACGGCATTCCCCTGGTGCAGGACTACGACAAAGAAATGCCCCCCGGCAGAATCGAATTCAGCATGGGCCAGTTCTTCTAGGCCGTGAAATAATCACGAACCATTAAGAACTTCCTGAAAGCTGGCTGAACTTAAATGCACGCGTGGCGCGGGTTTCAAATCCGCGCCACGCTTTTTTGCATCTCACGATTTTTTGGCATATATTGTGCAAAAGTTGTTTACATGTCAGTGCCTGCCAAATAACTGCAGGCCATATAACAGCAATCTGCCGCCGCAAAGGCATAAGGATGTCACAGACGGACTGTCACTAAAATGACAACCGCGATCAAGCACACGTAAGGAAAGCCCCGTGGCCAGTAAAGCAAAAGCATCCCAAATCCAGGGTGGCGCTCAAGCCAAGACCCAACCCAAAAGCCCTCAGCAGCGGCCCAAAGACAGGCCTGCGGATAATGCCCATGGCTCAGGGGCAATGACCCAGCCAAGGCACGGCTTAAAGCGTCTTGCGCCGCCACTGTTTTTCTTGCTGGCCCTCTGCCTGCTGGTGGTTTTCTTCTATGACACCGGCTACACTTCCCTGCCGCCAACTGCCAAGCGCTATGATACCGCCAAGGCGGGAATCGAAAGCCTGCGCATGGACGTGAAGCGAGCCAACCTGCGTGAACCGTGGGAAAAGCTTGCTGCGGAATTTCGTGCCATCTACGATGCTGACCCCGGCTGGCCCAACCGCCCTGCGGCGCTTTTCCGCGCGGCAGAAAGCCTTGAAGAACTGGCCCGCCGCTCCTTTGCCAAGGCAGATGCCCGCAAAGCCATAGAGTGCTATGAGGCCGTGGCTCTGCGCCATGCCGACAGCCGCCTGGCTGACGATGCTCTTTTCCACGCGGCCAAACTTCGTGCCGCCTGGTTCAAGGACGACAAGGGTGCTCTCGAACTACTCAACCGCATCAAAAGTCAATACCCCAAGGGCGACATGCTGCCCGAGGCTCTGGCTCTGGAAAAGACCCTGCAAGCCTCGGCACAAGGGCGCACTGCGCCCGAAGCCCGGCAGATAGCCGCCGCGGAAAGCAAGCCCGCCGTGGAAGACAGTTCTCCTTCGGCAGCAATGCCCGCTTCTACGCAGGACAAAGACAAAAAGCGCTCAGATGAAGCCCCCTCTGCCACTGCCGGGCAAACCACACCCGCCTCCAAACTGGCAGCTTCCCCAGCCGCTCTTTTGCCGCAGGATCAGCTTTTGCCCCGCTACCGCAAAGCCAAATCCGATATGGAAGCCCTGAGCGCAGACAAGATCCGCTCTTGCTGGAGGCAGCCGTGGGAAGAACTGGCGGCAGAGTTTCTGCTTATCTATCAAAGCCGTAAGAACTGGGCCATATCGCCCGGCGCGCTCTTTCGCGCAGCGTCCAGCCAGGAATCTCTGGCCAACTGCTCTCACCTTGCGGCAGAATACCGGCAGGCGCGCGACCTTTACCTGAGCCTCGCGCAGGAATTTCCCAAAAGCGCCCTGGCCGATGACGCCCTTTTGCGGGCAGCCGCCATTGACGCAGACCGACTGAACCAGCCGGGCGAAGCCCTTGAATTGCTGGACGCCATTGCCACTCTCTACTCACACGGCGACATGCTGCCACAGGCTAAAACCATGCGTGCGCGCCTTACAGGCGTGGCGGAAAATGCAGACCCTGCAAGTGCCAAATCCGGCGCGGCTTCTGCACGCGACACTTCGCCCGAAGTTCATATGCTCTCGTGGAATTCCCTGAATAAAAATTCCGTAGAAATTGTACTGGATCTTTCGGCCCCGGCCCGCTACCGCGCCAAGCTTGAAGAAGGCAAAAAAGGCGCGGCATCCAGCCTGTACCTTGAATTCGAAGACGCTTCTGTGGTCAAGGATGTAAGCCAGGGCGTCACTGTAAAGGGCAGCCTGTTGCAGTCCGTGCGCGTGCGCGACCGCAAAGGCGGCGGTGCCATAATGCAGTTCAGTTTCAGGGATGTCCGGCGCTTTGATACGCAGTTGGAGAGCAACCCCTGCCGTATCATCTTGCGCGTAGCGGCCGGAAGTACCCCCCTGCCGCCTCGCCAGGGCGCAAGCGCGGGCTTTGCCCAACAGGACGCCTCCCCCAAGGCGGATGCCAGCGCAAGCGAACCGCGCCACGTCAATGACATGGCCCGCCAGCTGGGCCTTACCGTGCGCACGGTCTTCATTGACGCCGGGCATGGCGGCCGCGACCCCGGCACCAGCCACAATGGCATTCTTGAGCGCGTTATTACTCTGGACGTGGCGACAACTCTTGGCCGGCTGCTGCAAGCCAACGGTGTGGAAGTCGTTTACAGCCGCACCAACGATACCGGCCTTTCCCTTCGCGAACGCACAACCAGGGCCAACGCAGCAGGCGCAGATCTTTTTGTGTCCATTCACGTCAACGCCAATGATGACAAATCCGTCAACGGCTTTGAAACCTACTACCTTGATCTGGCCGAAAATACAGATTCAGCTCGTGTAGCAGCTTTAGAAAATACGGGCAGCGATCACCGCCTTGGTGACATGCAAAAGATGCTGGCCGATGTAATGCTGAATACAAGAGTTGATGAATCACGCAAACTTGCTCAAGATGTTCAGAGACTTACTCTTTTTAGATTGAAGAAACGCGAATATACAGTCCGCAATAACGGCGTCAAATCTGCACCGTTTCATGTTCTTCTTGGTGCGCAGATGCCAGCGGTTCTTGTAGAACTTGGTTACTGCACCCATGCCGATGAAGCACGCAATCTCGCCAATGCCAAATACCGTCTGGCGCTGGCTGAAGGGCTGGCTGAAGGCATACTTGCATACAAGGATCGACTGTTAAAAAAACGGACAGCCCAGAACTCCTTGACGCCCGAAAGCGCTGGTGCTATGTGATGCAGGGATTTGAAATGCGTGCCGCATAAGCATATTAGAAAGATAAGGCTCAGTTGCACTGGTGCGGTAAACACCCCCTACCTGCTTGTGCAAAGCGGACAAGGGACGCAAATTCCACACAATTATACAGTTTCTTACGGCGCAAGGGTCATCCCAAATCCGCAAGGACGAGATATAAAAACAGCAATCGGGGAAGGAGTACTTTAAATGCGCAAGGTTTTGATGATGACCCTCGCGGTCTGCATGCTCTTGGCCGGAACGGCCTTTGCGGCTGACAGCAATGCCGTGCCCGCCGCCAAAATTGGCGTTGTAGACATGCAAACGGTGGCCACCCAGAGTGAACCCGCCGAAGCTGCCAAAAAGCTGATGGAAGACAAATTTGGCAAAGAACGTTCAGCTCTTGAAAAGCAGGGTGAGGCCCTGAAGAAAAAGGCTGAATCGCTCAAGAATCCCAAGGTCAGCGAAGAAAAGAAGCTTGAATTCATCCGCTCCAAGCAGGATCTGGATCAGAAGACCCGCAACTTCCTGCGCAAGGTTGAACAGGAAGAAGTGAAGCTGCGTCAAGATATGGTTACCCTGGTTTTCAGCGCCACCTATGAAGTGGCTCGCGCCAAGGGCTTTAACTTTGTTGTCGACGTAACCGCCGGCGGCGTTCTGTATGCCGATCAGTCTATGGATCTGACGCAGGACGTGCTCACTGAAGTGAACAAGCTCTACAAAGAAAAGAAGAACGACAAAAGCGGCAAAAAATAACCGCTTTTCGGCATTACGATACGGCCTCTCGACCCTGACGGGGCGGGAGGCTTTTTATTTGGCGGCATCCACCGGGCCGGACGTATGAGCTCGGTTTTGGACTGGTATGCCCCCTTGAAGCTTCATGAATATCAGTGGTCAATGGCGGCCCGCTGCCCTCGCCACGCCAAACTGCCCCAGGAGGCCACATGCAGGAATCAGCCCCTCAGACCCAGAGCATGGACATACAGCGCATATTGCGCCTGCTGCCCCACCGCTACCCTTTTCTGCTGGTGGACAGAGTGGTGGAATGCGTGACGGGTTCACACATCAAGGCATACAAAAACGTCACATTCAATGAGCCGTTTTTTCAGGGACACTTTCCCGATGCCCCCATCATGCCCGGCGTGCTCATCCTTGAAGCTCTGGCCCAAACAGGCGGCCTGCTGGCTACTGCCGGAATGGAAAGTCTGGACGACAAGCTTTTCCTTTTCACCGGCCTGGACGGCGTGAAGTTCCGTCGGCAGGTAGTGCCGGGCGACCGCCTGGAACTTGAATGTTCCAACCTGCGCATGAAGCTCAAGCTCTGCAAAATGGAAGCCCGCGCCTTTGTGGACGGAAAACTGGCAGCAGAAGCGCTCATCACCGCAGCCATTGGCGACAGGCCCAAGGGCTAAAGCATTTTAGCTTTGAAAATGGTTAGCTGCTCTAACGCTGCACAAAAGCGCAACGTGCCGTAACCTGGCGTGAGTTCACGTGTATTAAACTTTGAAAATACATATTTTCAAAGTTACTCTGCTCTAGATGCATAGAAAACGGGCAGGCAGCAAACCAGAGCCAGAGCTGCATACCCTTGAGAGTACACACTCTTAAAGGTAAAGAGACGCCCGCTAAGCGGGTTCAATGGTGGCAAATGCAATACGGCTGCACGCAGCCAGCGGATGCATGATTCAGCACATGCAGGCGTAAGCAGCCAGTAGCACACGCCAAATACGCCCGCCTTCCTGTAAAATCACTAAAAAAGGCCGCCAGTAAAACTCAGGCGGCCTTTTTGCGTTTCTGCACCAATGTTACACAGGCACTGGCCCCAAGAGCAGCAGCAGTAGCCAACACATAGCAAAACCACAGCGGCGTGTGCTCAACCAGAGCCATAACAATGGCGGCAAACGCAATACAGCCGAACCATCCGGCCATAAGCCCACGGTATATGCGCACTACGGCCCATGCCCCCTGCGTGGCATGAATAAAGGGTACCATGGCGCAGATCATGACGGGAAAGAACATAAGCACACCGCTCCAGCCCGCGCCAAGCCAGTGGGCAATCTCTGTAACGGCATAGACCAGCAACGAGCCAAAGGCCATTTGAACCGCAATAAGCCACCAGTGCGAACGCTGTTGCGGAACAGTTGCTGGCATGCCTGGCCTGGGCAAACAAACCAACACCAGCAGGGGCGACAGCAAGGAAAGCGCAAAGGCAGCCCACGGCCAGTAGGGAAAAAACTGCACAAGCCAGCCGCCCAAAAAGTATATGCCCAGCGAAAGGGCAATGGCCAGATACCAGGGTACACCCAGCACGGCCAGCCAGGGATAGGCCACAGCGGCCAGCCCGTTGGCATCAATGCCAAGAAGTGTGCTGTACGAAGCGTGCGCGGAAAATGTCACCCCTTGCTCAAGGGTTAAAAAAAAGGAAAGCGGGCCAGACACCACAGGCAAACCAGCCGCCACTCCCCCTACAAAGGCTCCCCACCGCCGGGTGATAAGCATACAGATCAAAACCAGCAAGGGCGTCAAAATCAACTTGAATGCAAGAATTCCGTTCACGGCACTCTCCTGGCTACAAAACAAGGGCCGACAGGCAAAAGACAAAAGGCGGCGTTATGACAGCAGAAGCCATAACGCCGCCCTCTCTTCAAGGCAAGAATAATAACCAGACAGCCCAGCGGCCTCAGGGACGAATATACCCGCCCACAACACCTTTTGGGCTCAACACAATCTGCCATAATTGCAGATCGCGGGCGCGGAATGCTCCCGCACAACTCAGCAGATAATACAGAAACATACGGCTCTGCACTTCACTGCACTCAAACTTACCTTCTTTTTGTCCCCTGATAAAATTATCAGCCCAGCACACAAGAGTTTTGTCATAGTCTGCACCAAAATTGTGCCAGTCTTCCATCACAAAGCGCCCTTCCTCACATTTTCCCAAAAGGGAAATGCTGGGCAGGATACCATTTCTGAAAATATACTTTTCTATCCACGGATCAACGCTATGGTGCGGTTCGTTGGCCCCGATGGTGTGCAGCAAGAAAAGGCCGTCTTGAGCCAGCAGCTTACGCACTGTATCCATATAGACGGCGTAGTTCTTGTGCCCCACATGCTCAAACATGCCCACCGAAACAATGCGGTCATATTTGCCCGTCAATGATCTGTAATCCTGCAGCAGCCAGCGTGCGTCCAGGCCCTGGCTATGCTCGCGCGCATACTGAACCTGGGCTTTGGACACCGTAACGCCAGTAACACTCACGCCATAGTGGCGGGCCATATAGTTTCCGAGCCCGCCCCAACCGCATCCGAGGTCAAGCACACGCATGCCGGGCTGTAAATGCAGCTTGCGGCAAATCATTTCCAGCTTCTGCTGTTGCGCTTCTTCCAGAGTGTTCACCCCCTGCCAGAAGCCGCAGCTGTACTGCATGGACGAATCGAGCATGGCTTCAAAAACATCATTACCAAAATCATAATGATGCACTGCCACCATGTGCGCACGTTCAGGGCTTTGGAGATTACGAAACATGTACGAAAGGATTTCAAACAGAACAGGCAGGGTGAAGCGGAACCGTTTTTCCAGTCCTCCTCGCAAAACCCGGCAGAAGAACTGATCCAGGGCCTGGCAATCCCACCAGCCCTCCATATAGGCCTCGCCCAGCCCAAGATTGGCAAAGCGCAGAACACGGCCATACAGTTTATTATTGTGAACCTGGATATCCCAGGGGCGGGGGCCGTCAATGGCCACATCAACCGAAGCAAGCATCTCCTTGATGTCTGATTCACACATAAGCAACTCCATATTGGCCTTGATACAAGTCAGCACACAAGGCCCATGCAGAATGCAACTATTTTTGCTGTTTACATGATTTAAACCCAACCTGTAACAACAATTTTTATCTAGTGCCTTTAAACTTTTTTAAAGCCAAAATGCACTAAGGCTATACGCGAATGCAACTCACCATAACATGGTGTGAATTTTGCCGAATTTAATTTTCGACAGAATGACAACTTTGAAATTTTAATCATTTCAAAGTAAGTTTACTTCAGAGTACCGCCATTTATATTTGAATACAATATTTTGCGCGCATATTTTATGTGTTACATATTTGTGGTTTTTACGCATGACTCATAAGTATATGCAGTTGCATTAAATTTGAATGTGCGTTTATGAAGAGCATCCATCAATTTTTAAAGTATCCAGCTGCACACACGAAAAAGAAAAGACGCGGCAAACGCTTGCCCAAGGGCATTTTCGTTTGCCGCGCCGTAAACTGGCGAGCAGGGGTCAGGCTGCGCAGAGCCTACAGGATTTTCATATGAGCCAGCTGGCGCGTCACCTTTAAAAGATCTGCGCCATAAAACCACCACACAAGCCCCACAACGCAAACCAAAAAGCAATACTCGCCAAGACTGCCCGTTGAACACAGCTTGAGCGAAACCTTGTTGCTGCGTGAAAAAGGAGTGAGGGGAACTCCCGAAGGCGTTAACATATCCAGAATCACATGGCTTAAACCGCCAAATCCCAGCCCCAGCAGCACGTCACGCCCCATTGGACCAAGTTCGGGGCCGGGCAGCGCAAAGGCCGCCGCACACAGCACCAGCCACCAGCCGAACCAGTGGGTGGTTCCCCTGTGTATGGCATTAAACAGTTTTTGCCGGCCGCGCTTTGTTGGGGCCAGCCCTGCCATGCGCTGGTCCAGCACATCGGGCAGCACGGCTCCGGCGCAGGCCGCCGCAACGCCAGCCACGGGCAAATGTAGAGCCAGGGCCGCAGCGACGGCTGTGGCCTGATGGGTTATCCATTTCATGACAAACCCGAACTAGCCGCAGCGGGAAAAGCCGCAGGCAGGGCAGATAAGGCAACCTTCTTGAAAAACCAGCCTTTCGCCGCATTCGGGGCAGCAACTGCCGGTAAGATCGTTGACAGTGTCCACAACCTCATCCTTGAGATACCGCTGCTCCAAAACCCAGGCGATGGCGTCGGGAATGGAGAGCAACAGCCCCTTGCCGCGAAACACGGGATGCTCCCCGCCAATGCCCTTGATCTGCGCCACAACATCACGAACATGCACGCCGGAACGCAGGGCCAAAGACACAAGGCGGCCTATGGCTTCGGCCTTGGCTGTAATGGACCTGCCTGACTTGCCTATGGTGGCAAAGACTTCAAAGGGCTTGCCGTCTACCTCATTGACCGTAAGGTACATGGCCCCCAGGCCCGTTTGCACCTTACGGGTAAAGCCCTGCACTTCGTCGGGCCGTTTGCGCACCTGCGAAGGAGTGGCTGCAATGGGTGAAACGGATGCTGCACTGCCGGACTGCGCGGCATCGCCCGCTTCAGCTGCTGATTCGCCGTCCATTTTTTTCTGCCCTTCGCCCGTGGCCAGCACCTGAATGCTCTTGCAGCCATCGCGGTAGACAGTAACGCCCTTGCAGCCTTCCTGATAAGCCAGCCAGTAGATTTCGCGAATATCCTGTTCCGTGGCGCTGTTGAGCAGGTTCACGGTCTTGGACACGGCATTGTCCGTATGGCGCTGAAAAGCCGCCTGCATGCGCAGATGCCACACAGGAGCAATGTCCATTGCCGTCACAAAAACTTTGCGCATGGGCGCTGGCAGATAGTCCATGTCCTGAATGGAGCCCTTGGCTACTACCGCATCCATAAGCTCGTGGCTGAACAGTCCCCCGTCCTCCAGCGCAGCCGCAAAGTGCGGATTCACCTCCACAAGGCGCTCGCCGTCCAGAATATTGCGGGTAAAGCACAGGGCAAAAAGCGGTTCAACGCCGGACGAGCAGCCAGCGATGATAGACAACGTGCCCGTGGGCGCGATGGTGGTCACAGTGGCATTGCGGTAAGGCCCAAGCTTGCGCCGGGCATACATTGAAGTTTCATAGGCCGGAAAGGGCCCGCGCTCCTGCGCCAGCACAGCCGAAGCCTTGTGCCCTTCTTCCTGCACAAAGGCCATGATGCGCTCGCCAAGGTCAATGCCCTGCTGCGAATCGTAGGCCACGCCCAGTTGGAAAAGCAGGTCGGCAAAGCCCATAACGCCCAGGCCGATCTTGCGGTTTTTGCGCACGGTTTCGCTGATGCGGTCAAGGGGAAACCGCGAGGCGTCAATGACGTTATCAAGAAAGCGCACGCCCAGATGCACCACACGGCGCAGTTCGTCCCAGTCTATGCCTTTGGCGGCGGGGTCGGCATCATTTTCGTGCCCCGGCACATGAAAGCAGGAAAGGTTGATGGAACCCAGATTGCACGCCTCAAAAGGCAAAAGCGGCTGCTCCCCGCAGGGATTGGTGGATTCAATATCGCCCTGATCCGGCGTGGGATTATCCCTGTTGATACGGTCCAGAAAGACAATGCCGGGGTCGCCGGACAGCCATGCCTTGCGCACCAGCAAGTCAAAAATTTCGCGGGCGGGCAGACGCTTCATGACCTCGCCATTGCCGGGCGACACAAGGTCATAGTGCTCGTCTTTTTCCACCGCCTGCATAAAGGCTTCAGTCAGTCCGACGGAAAGATTGAAGTTATTAAACTCGCCTTCTTTTTCCTTGGCGCCAATAAACTCAAGAATATCCGGGTGATCCACCCGCAGGATGCCCATATTGGCCCCGCGCCGCGTGCCGCCCTGCTTTATCTGCTCTGTGGCAGTATTAAAGATGCGCAAAAATGACACCGGGCCGGAAGCCACGCCGCCTGTGGAGCCCACACGGCTGTCCTTGGGGCGCAGGCGGGAGAAGGAAAATCCCGTGCCGCCGCCGGACTTGTGTATCATAGCCGCGTACTTGACGGCGTCAAAAATCTCTTCAATGGAGTCGCCCACCGGTAGCACGAAGCACGCGGAAAGCTGCCCCAGATCCGTCCCCGCATTCATGAGCGTTGGCGAATTGGGCAGGAACTTCCAGCTGGTCATAATATCATAAAAATCGCGCGCCAGCTGCGGGCACTTCTGGCTGGAACCTTCGTATTTCTCTTCTTCAACGGCAATGGAGGAAGCCACGCGCCAGAAGAGATCACGCGGGGTTTCGACTATTTGGCCATCCAGATTTTTGCGCAGATAACGCTTTTGCAAAACGACTTCGGTATTGGGCTTCAACTGCGGCTGGGGAAGATTTTTTGGCATTTCAGGCATGGGAAGAATAACCTTGGATTGAAGTTGTGCACGGCAAAAACGGCCCTGCGGGACCAAAGCCAAGTATACATGTATACGCAGCAAATAAAAGCCCCGGAAAGTTGAGGTCTATATTAACATATTGAATTAAATTATTTTACATAATGATAAATATTTTTAATAAGCTTCATCTATCATGTGAAAGCCCCCACAAGGCGCGTGCGTGCAGGCCTTGCGGGGGCTTGTTAGCCTTACAAAAGTATTTTTACGATTTTTTTCCAGCCTTGCCGTCACGCCACTGGGGTCTGCGAGAGTTTCTCGCAGGAAAAGGCTGCTGCGGGCGCGATGCGGGAAAGCCCGAAGAAGGGGCCGTAGCAGGCGCAGAACCACCGGGCCGCCGCACGATGCGCGCTCCGCTCTTGCCGTCACGCCGTGCGTCGGGGGTTACCTGCACCTCAAGCAAGTTGCCGGAGGGCAGGCCCTCGGCATCTTCCAGCAACAACAGACCACAAGCCGCACAGGCATAGCGGCCCCGGCCAGCCAGACCGGGCACTGCAAAGGGGGCGGTCAACACGCGGGCCTGCATGGCCCCGGAGGTTTTGCGCCCCTGCCCTTCCGCCCCGGACGAGCCGTCAGGCGCTGCTGCAGGCGAAAGCAGCAAAGGCGCGAGGCTCAGGCCACTCTTGGCAAGTCCGGCATCGGCTGAAAGATTTTCAAGCCAATGGGGAGCATCTTCACTGTCAAAGGTAAAGTGGCACCATGTGCGACCTCCCTGTCGGCTCAACAAAGGACAGGCCGCCTGATGCGGGCAAGGAGCCAGCGCTGTAAGGCCGCCATCCACCGACAGCTGGCGTAAATCCATAATAGTCGAGCCGCCCAGCCGAGTGCCGGGTTCCACGAAAAGCAGCGCAGGCCCAGCAGGCTGCTCTTCTGACCGCCCTCTGGAAGAGCCGTGCGTGCGAAACAGGGGAGCAAGAGTATCCATAAAACGCACAAGCTTTTCCTGACGGCAGTCGTCAGGCCGTTCATCAGGATCTGTGGACTGACCCGGAGCAGTTGTGCGGTCATCTGCGTTGTAAGTGTCCACTACTCCCATCTGGCCTGCGGCATCCATTTCATCTTCATAGCCGTCCAGCGAGCTGGCGCGGCCGCCGCGTTTGCCAAAGCGCAGTTCGTTGAGCACATTGGCGGCACTGACCAGCCAGGGACGAGCCTGCCCTCCGGCCAACAGAGGCGCTGCCTGTCTGGCCGCATGTTCCAGCGGCGCGCGCACAGTCTGCACGGCCCACGGTTGGTGGTATGTCAGCGCGGCCATTTCCTTCAACAGGGTATGCCCCAGTTCCAAAGGCTGCGAAGAGTTGTCCAGAGCCAGCACCTGTATGGGGGCCTGACGCCATTGGGGCCGGGCCAGCCACAGGGCCAGCGGCAAGGTTAGCGGGCCGGAACCCACATCCAGTAACAGAGCTTTGCCGCCCTGAGCCGCAGCCAGATGCGGATCAGGCAGGGGCATGGCCGCCAGCAGGCGGGTAAGCCGCACCAGGTTCCAGGGCAAAAAGTAATACAGGTACGCGCTGACAAAAGCCGGAGTACCCCAATAGGGACGGTCAAGAGCCGCCCGCTCGGTCGTGAGCAGGCGTGACAGCCGGGCCACGTCATCAGGCAGCGAACGCCGATGGGCGGCGCTCAAAGGCCACACACGCGCCAGCACTTCCGGCAGCTGGCCGAGAATATGCCGCACCTCGTCTGTCAGTGGCGGAAACAACGGCGCTGCCCCGCGCCATGCATTAGTATAGACAGCCGCAGGGCGTGGCGCACTGGGCGTATCATCGCGCATATATGCCCGGCTTCTGCCCTGACCAGCTTCGCGGTCTGAAGCATGTGCCGCACCGCTTCTGCCCCTGGCTGGCGCTCCAGCCTTACCGGAATATGGCCTATCTTGTCTGTCGGATCTATCTGACCTGTCAGGCCGATCTGACCTGCCGGATCTATCGGACCTATCAGACCTGTCCGATCTGCCCGGTCTGTCGGACCACTTTGATCTGTCGGATCTGTCAGACCTCTCGGGTCTGTTTGATCTATCAGGTCTATTCGATCTGTCTGGTCTATCGGACCTATCAGGCCGATCTGATCTGTCAGACTTATCAGGTCTGCCCGGTCTGTCGGACCACTTTGATCTGTCAGATCTGTCAGACCTCTCGGGCCTGTTTTGTCTATCGGATCTATCAGATCTGCCGGACCTATCAGATCTATCGGATCTATCGGGTCTACCCGATCTGTCTGGTCTATCGGACCTATCAGACCTATCAGGTCTGCTCGATCTGTCTGGTCTATCGGACCTGTTTGATCTGTCGGACCTGTCGGATCTATCTGGCCGATCGGATCTATCAGACCTGTCGGGCCTATTTGATTTATCGGATCTGTCGGGCCTATCGGTCCTGTCAGACCTGTCGGATCTGCTTTTGTCAGAGCCGGGCTTGCCGGGTCTGCCGCTGCCAGAGCCAGACCTGTCTGCCCCCGCCCTGTCGGGCCGGGAACGATTTTCGCCGTCTTTATCCTGACCGGGCTTGCCTGAGTGTCCGCCACCGGGGCGTGGGCCACCGGGGCGAGACCCGCCGGAACGCGCCGGTTTATCCGAACGCTTGTCGCGTGAAGTGCCGTCGTCGCGGGAGCGGTTCGGGCGGGATTTCTTATTATTCTGGTCTGACATTTATGCTCCAAAGCGCATATGGCGCAAATAGGTCTGATGAAAATTTTCTTCTTCCACAAGAGGCAGCAGCCGTGATGTTGTACACAGGCCAGCCAGATTCTCGCGCATCCGCGCATCTATGGCCAGCAGAGCCGCTCCCTCCAAAGAGGCGTTGCCCACGGCCCGCAGCCGGGGGGCCAGTGCTGAAGGCAAAAAACCAAGGGTTTGCAGGTCATGCGCCCGCACATGTTCGCCCAAAGCCCCGGCCAGACACAGCGCGGCCACTTCGGCAGGGGCCAGCTCCGCCGCCGCCAGCAGGCTTTCCAGCGCCAGGGCAAAGGCCGCTTTGACCTTAAGCAGTTCCTCCACATCGGCGGCGCACAGCCACATGCCGTGGGGCAGCCGCAGCCGCATGCCACCGCTGTCTTTACCAGCCTCAAGATTAGAGGCCAGCCTGCGGGCCAGAGGCATGGTCGGTGCAGCTTCAAAGCCGCCGTCCTTTCGCATGAGGCCCGTTCGCAACAGTACGGCCAGCAATGACACATACCCGGTGGCACTGATGCCGCGCGCCTTGTGCACTCCAGCTTCCGAGCCGAACCGCCCGTTCTCCAACGTCTGAGCAGATATAGCCTGACAGGAAGGGCAAGGGCATTGCCCGCCGTGTTCGGGCCCATCGTTCTCTGGTCTGGCGTCTTCCGGCCTCTGCGCAAAGAAATGCGCATTCAAGCCTGTGGGCGCAAGGCTGAAATCTGTAATAACTCCTGGCCCGGCCAATTGCCCGCACTGCGGGCCAATGCCTTCAAGCGCTGGCCCCAGAGGCACACTGGCCAGTAAAAGCCTGCCCTGCGCGTCCACAAGCGCCAGTTCGCCATTGGTGCCAAGGTCTGCCAGCACAAAAGGCCGGGGCATATCGGCTGCCAGCAGTGCAGCCAGCCCCGCGCTTATGTCGCCACCCACAAAAGGAGCGGGCAAGGGGGGAATGTACACTGGCGGCAAACCGGGCACATCCACATTTTTATGCCCGTGGTGCTCAAGCCTGTAAGGCGCTGCGCACAAACCGTCTACGGGAAGATCCAGAAAAATATCCGTCATGGCCGTATTGGCAGCCACGCACACATCCGTAACCCGTGCTGTGCCGTCCTGCTCAAGAGCATCCACGACACTACGCAGGCTGCGGCGCACCAGCCCGGACAAAACCCTGCGGCCCTGTGGCTGCATGGCCACGGCCAGCCGTGACATGACATCTGCCCCTGCGCCAGCCTGCGGATTCAGAAAGCTGCCCTGGGCTACAATAGCCCCAGCGCCCCCACCAACTGCGCCCCTCTCGTCTACTTCGGGCACAACAACAGCCCGCCAGTATACGGAAGTCGTACCCAGATCCACCGCCAAGGCGACGGAAGCACCCTCTACGGCAGAACTTGCTGGCGGAGTGTTATCCGCCGTTGCCTGCCGCATGTCTACCATAAAGTCGGCATCGGGTGTTTTTTCCGGATCAGAAGGCAGAGCCAAATTTTCTGCCGGAAGCTCCAGTACAAGCTTTGCAGCGTCAGGCACTTGACGGCGGCAAGCCAAACGCCAGCCTTCATTCAGCTCAACGGCTGAAAAAATATCCGCTTCGGCAGGCAAAGGGGCTGGAGCATCAGCCACAAAGCGAACCCGGCAGCGGCCACAGCGGCCCAACCCGCCGCACAGCGGCAATGGAGGCACCAACCCGGAAAGCCAGATGGCCCGAGAAAGGCTTTCGCCCGGTGTGGCCTCTACTTCAAGGGGTGTGACGCCTGCATTTTCCCCGGTAAGGACGGGAGTTCTGGCAGTGGAAAAAAGTTGTAACAGCATGGATGTCGCTCCGGCTGTAGCCTGCCTCAAGGGGCACAGGTTGGCAAGAAAAAGCGTATGGCCCTTACTTTACCGTCCCGGACACTGCACTGCACTTGTCAAAATGGCCTTTTTCTTGCATGGTTTGGGGAAGAAGAACAACCGAACCTTCACCAGATATTTTTGAGGCTGGCATGAACAAAGTTTTGGCGCAAGATGAAGTGGATGCCCTGCTGCGCGGGCTTTCAGGCGGTGAAATCGAAAGCGAAGTCGAGGTCACGGAAGATGATTCCGGCATCGTGTCTTTTGACCTTGCCAATCAGGACCGTATCATCCGCGGGCGCATGCCCGTGCTTGAAATCGTCAACGACCGCTTTGCCCGGCTTTGTACCAACGCCCTTTCCAACTCGGTGCGCAAGCGCGTCGAGCTGAACCCCATATCCATTGATATGACCAAATTCGGCGAATTCATGCGTTCGCTGCCCGTACCCACGTCCATCAACATCTTCAAGATGGATCCCCTGCGCGGCAATGCCATCATGGTGGTGGATTCCCGGCTGGTCTTCGCCCTGGTGGAAAGCGTTTTTGGCGGCGCTGGCTCGCAACCCAAGGTGGAAGGGCGCGAATTCACCCGCATCGAACAGGCGGTGGTGGACAAGATCGTCAAAATCGCGCTGGAGAATATGGAAGAATCGTGGCGGCCCGTGCACGACGTGAAGCTGGAGCTGGTGCGCAGCGAGATCAATCCGCAGTTCGCCGCCATTGTGCCGCCCAGCGACGTTGTTGTGGTCATCACCTTTGAAGTTGAGCTTGATACGGCCCTGGGGTCTATGATTATCTGCCTTCCCTACGCCACCATTGAACCCATCCGCTCCAAACTGCACGCCAGCTTTCAGACAGAACGGCTTGAAGTGGACCATGCCTGGGTGGCGCGCCTTAAAGAACGCCTTCTGGAAACCCCCATTGAACTCAAGGTGCGCTTTGGCGGCACCACCATCACGGGCAACCAGCTGCTGCGCATGCAGGTAGGCGACGTCTTGGTGCTGGATACCGACCAGGAAGACCTGCTGGACTGCACCGTGGCGGGCGTGTGCAAATATCAGGGCATCGCCGGAACCGTGAAGGCCATGAAATCTTTCCAGATCGTCAAGGAAAACGAACCCCAGTACACTTGATGATGTTCGCCGACGGCCCAGGTTCGACACCTGAACATTTCAAAATAAAAGCATTCTATATGTCGCAAGTTCATAACGGAACTTCGCAGACTCCTCCACAGCAAGAGGCCCGGTTTATGCCGGGCCTCTGCGTTTCTTGCCAAATCTAGAGCAGATTATTTTTCAATTCGCTGTTCATTCCTTCATCTTTTCCAGCATACGCGCCGTGCGCAACTGCCGCATACGGGGAGCCAAAATGCGCACCGTGGCCGCAGGCAGATGCGGCACCACAGCCACGCCCTCTGGAACCTCATCATCGTCCTTGTTACTGCTGCCGTCAGGATGCAGCAGAATGCTCTGACAGCCTGCCGCAAGGCCTGCCTGCACATCGCGCACGCGGTCGCCTATCATCCAGGAATTGGCCAGATCAAGCTCAAGTTCGCGGGCAGCTTGCAGTATAAGGCCCGGTTCAGGCTTGCGGCACTGGCACGGCCCGGTGATTTCGGGCAGATGAGAACAATAGTACCATGCGTCCACAACCGCATTCTTTGCAGCCAGCTCTGCATTGACCCATTGTTCCAGCAGGCGCAGGTCTTCGTGCCCATACATGCCGCGTGCAATGCCAGACTGGTTGCTCACCACCACAAGCACATAGCCCACAGCGTGCAGGCGCTTGAGCGCCTCGGGCACACCCGGCAGCCATTGCCAGTCTTCTTTGCGGTGCACATAGCCGGTATCCTTGTTCAGGGTACCGTCACGGTCAAGAAATACTGCCCGCCGCAAAACCTTGCTGTCACCCATATTCTTCTCCTGGCCGTTCTTCACGCGGCTATCGCCGCCATTTTCGGTACGCCAATCCCGCGCATACTGTTCAAGGGCGCTCACACGCCCACCACTGCCCGATCTGTTTATGTGCAGATGCACAGCCTTGTCAGCGACACAGAACAGTATGCCGCAAATCTTGGTTCAACGCAAAAAACAGGCAGGTCATGACATGAAAAACGGCCTCACATCCAGGGAGACATGGGGCCGCAAAGGTATCTGAAAAAACGCAGATCAGCGCTTGTTGTGATAGTCGCGCAGGGTCGCGGCTTCCTCGGCAGCCTGGGCGACCGGAGCGGGCACAATGGTCTTGCCAATGGGGCACAGCGCCAAAGCCGCCAGCTTGACGTGCTGCCACGCGAAGGGAATGCCGATAATGGTTACAGCGCAACAGATGGCCGACAGCAGATGCCCGATGGCAATCCATATACCTGCCAACAGCAGCCAGATGATGTTGCCCACTGTGCCGAACACGCTGGTGCCCACATCAGGAGTGCCAGTCAGCACGTCGCGCGAAACGGGCATTTTGCCAAAGGGGAAAAAAGCGAAGTTGCCCATGACAAAACACGCGCGCCCCCAGGGAATACCCACAATGGAGATGAAACAGAGCACGCCGAACATCCACCACATAAGGCCCATAAAAACGCCGCCCAATAAAAACCACAACGCATTGCCAAGGCAACCCAAGGTGCTGTTCACGGAGTTCCCCCAAGTGTGGGTGATTGCGTTACAAAAAGCCGCGCCGAGGCAATCCTGTTTGCAATGGCCTGAGGATTGCGAGCGCCTGCCCGCTCTGGAGACACAAATACTGCTTTTGCCGCAGTTCAAAGAATACTGATGCCAGACGTTGGAGCGCAGGCTTCAGCCTTTGCGAACGGCAGCATTACTATTTTTGCGTGTCAAATATCAGGGCAAAATGCATTCACCCCTGAGAATGCGTATCCTCAGGGGTGACTTGAACTAGAAGTTCACTACAACCTGTTCGGTTTCATTGCCGTCCTTGCTGCGGCGGGCCACATCACCGATGTGCCAGGCACGCAGATTGAAGGCCTGGATACGGCTGATGGCCTCTTCGCTCTGGTCAGGGGGCAGCACCAGCACATAGCCTATGCCGCCATTGAAAATCTGCAGAATTTCGGGCCAGGAAAGGTCGCCCGTTTCTTTAAGCCAGCGGAAGACAGGCGACATTTGCCAGCTGCCGAAATTAATACGGGCTTCCACCTGAGCGGGCAGCACGCGGGGAATATTATCGTAAAAACCACCGCCAGTGATATGGGCCATGCCCTTCACGTTGAGATCACGCAGAAGGGAACGGACGGCTTCAACATAAATGATGGTGGGGGCCAGCATGACGTCGCGCACGCTGGCGCCGTCGGCTCCGGGAAAGGCGTCGTCAGGCTTGAGTCCACTCTTTTCCAGCACCTTGCGGGCAAGGGAATACCCGTTGGAGTGCAGGCCAGAGGACGCAATGCCTACGATATGGTCGCCCACCTGGATGCCCGATCCGTCAATAAGCTTGGCATTATCGACAATGCCCACGCAAAAACCCGCGAGATCATATTCGCCGGGGGCGTACATGTCGGGCATTTCGGCGGTTTCACCACCAAGCAGGGCGCAGTCGGCCTGACGGCAGCCTTCGGCCACGCCGCCGATGACGGTTTGCGCCGTATCCACATTGAGCTTGCCTGTGGCAAAATAATCCAGAAAGAACAGAGGATTGGCCCCCTGAACCAAAATATCGTTAACACTCATGGCCACCAGATCGATGCCCACGGTATCGTGCTTGTCAAAGGCAAAGGCCAGCTTGAGCTTGGTGCCCACGCCATCCGTAGAGGAAACCAGCACAGGTTCGCTCATGCCGCTGAGGTCAGGTCGGAAGAGGCCGCCAAAGCCGCCTATATCTGAAATGACACCCCTGGTCTGGGTGCTTTGCACCATAGATTTGATGCGTGAAACAAGGGTGTTCCCCGCCTCAATGTCAACGCCTGCCTGCGTATAGGCCTTCGCGCGATCGCTGGACATCCGTAGCCTCCTTTGGATTGGCGTTCTTTAGCAGATTTTGCCGCAAAGCCCAAGCGACTTTTTTAACCGCCCGCTGCGCCCGTTTTTCTTCGTATGCCGCCGCACTTTCCGGTGCGTTATAAAAGCCAGTTCCACTGTTTTCACCAGCGCGCCGCCTCTTCCATTTTTCGTAGACCAGTTTCGCCGCCGCTGCTAGAGTAATACGGGGAGAGAGTGGAAATGCCGCCATTAAGAGGATAGCCATGAAAAAAAACACGGCCATATGCTTGTTGTGCGCCGCTTGCGCTCTGGCTGGAGCTTGCCCGGCTTCGGCAGCCACCAGCGGCGGAGGCTACGTGCCGCCGCCCGGTCAGCAGGGCGGAGCACAAGTTTGGGGCACGCAGGATCTTGAAGGCAGCAACATCGAACGGCGGGCGCGTACTGATACATGGCGCGACAGTAATGGCGACATTATCACTTCTGTGGTGCCGCCGCCACCGCCCCCCCAGCCGCAGCAGTGGAACGGCCCCATCTATGTCACGCCCTGGGTGTCCCCCGATGGCAGCTATACTGGCGGTGGTCAGGGCAGCATTTATCCTGGCGGGCCCATGCCCGGAGTACCCGGCCCTGGCGGTCAATACCCTGGCAGGCCATATCCGGGCGGGCAGTATCCCGGCGGCGGATACCACGGCAATCCCGGTGCACAGTATCCAGGCGGGCCAAACGGCGGATACCACGGCCCCAGACCTTCTGAAAATCATCCCGGCGGCCAATATCAAGGCGGCCCGCGCCCCGGCCATCAGCAGCCCGGCGGCCCCAATGCTCCACGGCCCGGCCCGCGCCCCGGGGTTCCGCAATCTGGCGGCCAGTTTGGCGGTTCCCAATCAGGAGGCCCCCAATTGGGCGGCTCTGGCGGCAACTGGCAGCAAGACCCCTATTTCAACAGCAATCCGCACCCCGGCGGCCCTTCCTGGCCCACAGACGGCCCGCAGCAGGGTTCTGGTTCACCGCAGCAGCAGAATAATACGCAGCCCGCTTATAATAACTACAATTCTGGCAACCAGGGCTATGACGGGCAAAGATACGGGCAGGGCTACAATGCTCAGGAATATGGGGGTTACGCCCCTCCCACCATCAACCAGAGAGCCAATGAAGAGGCCGACATTCTTGCCGACGAACAGCAATGGCGTCAGCAAGGCGATCCGCAATACATGCAGGATGCCATGCCCCAACCCGGCGGACAGCCTTTTGAGGCTCCCCAGCAGGGCTACGGACAACAAAACTTTGAGCAGCCGAATTACGCCGGGCAAGCACCACAGCCAATGCAGCAACGTGCCCCGCAACCGGAACAACCGCCAGTCATGCCCAATGGAGCAGCCGCCCCCGCCGTACCCTACAGCACCATAACCCCCAATACTCCCGCAGGGGGGCGCTGATATGCAGGCGTTACTCTGGCATGCGCTGGACGGCGTACATAAGGGGTCTGTCCAGTGCCGCCTGTGCGCTCAGGGCTGTCGCCTGAAAAAAGGAGACAAAGGTCTGTGCGGCGTGCGGGCCAACATGAACGGCAATCTGGTGACTCTGGTGGGCGACGTGGTCACGGCCATCAATCTGGACCCGGTGGAAAAAAAACCTCTCTACCATTTCTTGCCGGGCACAAAAACATTTTCCATTGGCAGCGCTGGCTGCAACTTTACTTGCAAATTTTGTCAGAACAGCAATATAGCCCACATACCACCCAGCGGCATTGTGCCCGGCAAACGTGCTGCCCCCGAAGATCTGGTGGTTCTGGCCCAGGCAAAACGCGCCCGCAGCATGGCTTTTACCTATAACGAACCAACAGTATTTTTTGAGCTGGCCTACGAAACAGCCGGGCTGGCCACCCCGCGCGGCATCCGCTGCCTGCTGGTGACCAACGGCTATATGTCGGAAGACTGCCTGCTGGCCCTCAGCAGACGGGTATGCGCCGCCAATGTGGACCTCAAGTCATTCCGCGACAGCTTTTACCGCCAATACTGCGGCGCACGGTTGCAACCTGTTCTTGACAACCTCAAGGCCATGCGCAAGCTTGGCTGGTGGCTGGAGGTGACAACGCTGGTCATTCCCGGCGTCAACGACAGCGCCGCAGAGCTTAAGGAAGCGGCAGCCTTTATTCATCATGAGCTGGGCGCTCATACCCCCTGGCATCTTTCAGCATTTCATGGCGCTCACCAGATGGCCGACCATCCCTCTACTCCCCTTTCCAAGCTTGAGGAGGCATGGAGCATTGGCCGCCAGGAAGGCCTGCACTTCGTGTATATCGGCAATGCGCTGAGCGCTATGGGCAGCAATACTTTCTGCCCCCAATGCGGCATTATGGTTATTGAGCGCCAGGGCTACAGTATCAACATGCACATGCAGGCGGGCGCACCGGGCGTTTGCCCTTCCTGCCACACAACCCTGCCCGGAGTATGGACCTGATGATTCTTGTTTACACTGGTGATGGCAAAGGAAAAACCAGCGCCTGCACAGGCCAGACTGTGCGTGCGATGGGTCAGGGCATGAAGGTGGCCTTTGGGCAGTTTATGAAGCGCGACGGACAGGCCGGGGAGCAGACAATGCTGGCTCAATGGCTGGGGCCGCGTTTTCTGGCGGGGGGCCTCGGCTTTTTACGCCGCGACGAAGAACGCCCCGCCCACCGCGAAGCCGCCCTGCGTGTGCTTGACTGGGCGCGGGAGCAACTGCTTGAAGTGGATATGCTGGTGCTGGACGAAAGCCTGTATGCTCTTGGCTCTGGCATTCTTTTACGCGAGGAAGTGGAAGACCTGCTTGCCCGCACGCGCCAGCAGGACAAACATCTCGTGCTTTCAGGCCGTGATGCCCCGGATTGGCTGGTGGAAACAGCGGATCTTGTGACATCCATGACCGAAATAAAACATCCGTGGCGGGCTGGCATCAAGGCTGCGCCGGGCATTGAGTACTAGAAGGCTCCACGTTTTGACGGATTGTATGTAGCTAAAGGATTTTTTCATGGCGGCATTGACCATCTATGTGGCTGGTTCATTCAAACACAAACACGGCGTGCGGCTTCTCGGGCGCGAATTGCGCGGCATGGGTTGCTGCATTCTTGACTGGACGGAAAAAGCCGTGCCGCCGCCGGGGCTCACACCCGGCGAACGCCGTATCTGGATGGATACGGACAGAAACGGCGGGCAGGTTTACAGTTTTTGCCGCGATGCCTGCATTCAGGCTGATCTGGTCATTTACTATGGCGCATCTGGACAAGACGCCGGGGTTGAGGTCGGTCTGGCAGCAGGAGCCGGAGTTCCGGTAATGGGCATTCGCGGCCCTTTGGAAGGACCGGGCCTCATGCTGCACGGGGCCGTCAGTCATTGGGTGGACAGCGCCGAAGACGCGCTTGAAGCTGTTGCTGCCCTTTTGCGCCACAAAGAGCAAAACTGGATGGAACTGGACGCCGAACCTCATGAAGGGCTGCGCCGCATGGGTCAGGCTCTGCGCCCTGACAAGGCCTGAGCAAAGACGGCCCGGCAGGCAGTGCTTCGGAATCTGACAAGCCGAAAGCGTCCCGTCTTATTCGGCTGTTATGCCTAGGGTGCCAGTTTATCAGCGAATAAAAACCCACCTGTGCCATGTATCGGCAACAGGTGGGGAACAGGCTCTTGTGAGCATTTGCCATGTAAGGTGCTCTGGTCTGCCCCGCCGCTCATGCCTCAGGCAGCGCAGACAGTTTATTTTCCTGCCTGAGGGTGCTTCTTTTCAAGGCGTACGTCACCGTTTTCATAGGTGCTTACAGGATTCCAGCCCAGGCGCGTATAAAATCTATAGGCCCGGCTTTTACCGTCAGTTTCCAGCCAGATGGATTCATGTGCGGAAAAAAGGCCAGCTTCGGCCTCAGCCATAAGCTTGCTTCCAAGGCCGCGCCCTTCAAATTCTGGCAGCACAAAGGCCGCAAAAACACAGCCCTCCTCCACATCAATCATTGCAAATGCCACGGGGCGGCCATCCACTTCAGCCAGCCACGCGCACTGCCCGGCAGCAATGGTTTCTTTAATGATTTCAGGCGTAATACCCATATCTGCCATCTGCTCCCGCGAGAGATGGTTTTCCTTCACGCTGGTGCGGATGTGAAAAATGGCTTCCACGTCCGCCGTATTGGCGGGCCGTATGAGTACGGTATCGTTTTTGTTCATTGATTTTCCTTACGTTCAGGGCAGTTTCGATACTGAACTGCTCTATTCAGTCATTGCGTCAGATTGCAGCCTGACCGCCAATATCAGGATGGCCCGGTTTACAGGCAATTGCGCCAAAACCAGGCCATCCATACTGATCTATGTTTCAACAAATTTCTGCGTTAGGGCAAATCCTTACTATCCAGACCGCCCGACGAACCACCCGAAGCGCTGCCCGACGAAGACGGCGAAGACGCGGGCGTGGTATTCATGCCGCCAGCCCCGCCATCAGCCGTGGCACCGTCGCCAGCAAGGCCCGCGCCGTCGTGCTGCTCGGTCGTGCCCGTGCCAAGCTGCCCGAGCTTCTGCGGCAGCATAAGGTAACTCGTTACGGAAGTTACGCCCGGCACTCCGCGTGCAGCCTGTATGGCCAACTGCTTTTCTGCGTCATCTTTGACAACGCCCAGCAACACTACGCGGCCCGCGTTCACTTCCGTATCTATACGCGAGGACGAAAGGCCCTTGGTGCCAATAAGATCTTTGCGCAGTCTTGCGGCCAGCATCATATTGTTGCTGTCGCTGGTAGCCGGGGTAAACCAGTGTGGCGTCACAGAAATGGGATTGTACCTGCGGGCGATAGTCAGAGCCTTGCCCTGCATATCTGCCGGGACCTCGCCCACAAGGAAAACATGCCGATAGAAGCTGTACACCGATACAGACCAGCCCCCGGTGAAGCTTTCGTCCATAAGGGCTGTTTTGATCTTGGTGGACAAAGCCTTGTCGTCCGAAATGGTGTCCACGAGGCGTTGGTCGTCGTAAACACCGTAGCCGCCATAAGCGCAGCCATTAAGGGCAGCCAGCATGACCAGCAGCAGAACAAGCGCCAGACGTTGCATGTTTTTCTCCTTTGGGCCTTTATTGCTTTTCACGCCGAATGCGCGCGCCCACGGCGTTAAGCTTGTATTCAATGTGCTCATAGCCTCTGTCCAGATGGTAGATACGGCGTACCTCTGTCGTGCCCTGAGCCGCCAGGCCAGCCAGCACCAGCGATGCGCTGGCGCGAAGGTCCGAGGCCATCACGGGCGCACCCGTGAGTTTCTGCACGCCGCGCACCATGGCCGTATGGCCTGAAATCTTGATCTGCGCGCCCATGCGCATCAGTTCCTGAACATGCATAAAGCGGTTTTCAAAAATGCTCTCTTCCACCACACTGGCCCCTTGAGCCAGACACATCAGCGCCATAAGCTGCGCCTGCATGTCGGTGGGAAAGCCCGGGAAGGGCTGCGTTTTCACGTCCGTGCCGCGCAAGGGCGCGGAGCAGCAGCGGGCCAGCACGCCTTCACCCTGCGGGGTGATTTCCATACCCATGCTGCGCAGTTTGAGAATAACCGCCTCAAGTTCTTCATAAGGGCAGTTGTTCAGCAGCAGCTCGCCGCCCGTAATACCGGCAGCCACCAGAAATGTGCCCGCCTCGATGCGGTCTGACATGACGGGATAGGTGGCGCTGTGCAGGGAGCTGACCCCCTTGATGCGGATGGTGGACGTGCCCTGCCCCGTGATGCGCGCGCCGCAGGCGCACAAAAAGTTGGCAAGATCCACCACTTCAGGCTCGCGTGCCACGTTTTCCAAAATAGTTTCGCCCTCGGCCAGGGCAGCGGCCATAAGCAGATTTTCGGTGCCGCCCACGGTGGGCATGTCAAAAGTGATATGCGCGCCCGTCAGTTTGCGGCAGCGGCCAATGATGTACCCTTCTTCCAGTTGGAAGCTGGCCCCCATCAGCTCCAGCCCCTTGAGGTGCTGGTCAACAGGGCGCGCACCAATGGCGCAGCCGCCGGGCAGGGCCACGCGGGCTTGCCCGATACGCGCCAGCAGCGGCCCCAGGCAAAGCACTGAGGCCCGCATGGTGCGAACAAGATCATAGGGCGCTTCGGGCAGCAAGGTTCCGGGGGTGATGCGCACCTGCCCCTTTTCGTAATGGCAGTCGCAACCGAGCACTGTCAGCAGATTGATGGTCGTGTGAATATCGCGCAGGTCGGGCACATTGGTGATGGTTACAGACTCTTCAGCCAGGATAGCGGCAAAAAGAATAGGGAGAGCCGCGTTTTTGGAACCGCTGACTTCAATAACGCCTGTAAGCGGCACACCGCCTTCAATGACCAGTTTGTCCATTAGATGTCCCCGAATGTACTGTTATTGCCGCTCTGCGGCCTATAGTGTCGTGTTGTGTTGCGCCCCGTCGGGCAGATGCGAACGTGCGTGGGCGGGTGAATACGGCCCAGTTGGACTTGCCATTCTGGGGCCGGTATGAACCCGCAGGCTGCCTCTTTTGGCGGGTTGGCGAAGTGTAGTTTTTTTTCTAGATAAAATCCAGATCACGATGGTGCTAAAAAAGGCTTGCCAAAAGAAATTATCCTGCCTATAAGAACTTTCTCGTGGCGGAAGTAGCTCAGTAGGTAGAGCACCTGGTTGTGGCCCAGGTGGCCGTGGGTTCAAGTCCCATCTTTCGCCCCACAAATTTCCGCGCCAGCACAAGCCACGGCGCGGTTTTTTTTCGGAGCGTGGCGCAGCTTGGTAGCGCACCTGCTTTGGGAGCAGGGGGTCGAAGGTTCGAATCCTTTCGCTCCGACCAGATTTCAAAAGGGTTATGGAAATTTTCCATAACCCTTTTTGTGTTAGGAGACACGTAAGGAGGCACGACGTATAAAAACTGGTTGCCCTTCAAAAATAGAAGCAATAAAATAAGCATATTGCAACATTGGCATATTTTGCTAATTAGCAATCCAAATGCAAACGATTGCAAGTTATTGCAATAGCTGCAATTACCACCTCCCTCTAATCACCCCTACGCAGCAACGGTTCCAGCCCCATTGAGGAACTTTCTTTTTTGCAATTAATACAGGTCTAAAATTATCCGCGTAATTAGAAGAGACTTTTGCTGAAGCTCTCTCAACAGATATAGTAGCAAGCACTCACCCCAAATACCTCCCCCCGTGATAGCACAAAAAGAGCGCAATCTTAATTAAACCTGCGCTGCTACAACATATTCAAACAACTTCTAATCCGCTTCGTGCTTGTAAAAATCACAACAGGAACTCCAACAGCCTAGTATTGCTAAAGTTTTTTCCATGGCAGCACAAAAAGTTCTTCAGTATGCGCCGGTGTACAGAGGCTCCACGAACTGCCTGAATAACCTACTACTTGATTAGGAATTTAATATAAAACTATACTGAACAATCTAAAAAATCAGTTCTACCCTTGGCATTCACAAAGGAGGCTATCATGGCAAATTGGAAAGAAACTCTTGATGCAAGCATGGGCACAATCGGCACGTTGGCCAAAGGCAACTCCGGCATCATAGAAGCCCTGGGAGTTATGGGTAAGGCGACATCAAGCAAGGGAGCCTTGGACGAAAAGACTCGCGAACTTATTTCCCTGGCCGTTGCTGCAACAACTCGTTGCGAGGGCTGCATTTCCGTGCACGCTGCTGCCGCTGTAAAAGCAGGGGCAACCCGCGATGAGTTGCTGGAAACCTTGGCGGTTGCCATTAACCTGAATGCTGGCGCTGCATTGGTGTATTCTTCAAAAA
The DNA here is from genome assembly GCF_014202345.1 of Desulfovibrio intestinalis. Taxonomy (NCBI): domain Bacteria; kingdom Pseudomonadati; phylum Thermodesulfobacteriota; class Desulfovibrionia; order Desulfovibrionales; family Desulfovibrionaceae; genus Desulfovibrio; species Desulfovibrio intestinalis. The sequence goes on along the minus strand of NZ_JACHGO010000011.1, from coordinate 38,123 downwards.
TTCTTGAAGCCTTCGACCAGTTTTCTGCTAAATAGGCATCCTAAAGTAGTCTTTGAAGAAGGACGAAAGTCAATTTTTTTCGCGCCGCCTAGAAATAAGCAAGCGATTATCTATAGTTAACAGATAATCGCTTGCTTATTTTGCGACTATTAGGCAGAAAAATTGTGTAAAATCGCCCCCTGGCCCATCATTTCTCCAGATAAACCACAAAATACTGCCCGCAATACTCCCAAATGAGTCTCGTTCATCACATCTTCAGCGTGCAAAAAAAGCTAGCGTTCTTGAATAGCTATCCACACAGTCGCTGCCATTGTCCACCACAGGGGCACGCATGCAAGCCGCAAACTGCCCCTCCGACTGAGCTGCGATTGTTTTTACGCACCTCCGAAAAGAGTTCACATACTATACTGAACATGATACAAACTACTTTAGTACGATTTTATACTTAGCTTGATTCCATTTAATGGAACACAGCTTTGCAATGGAGCAGTTCCATGTTTCAGAGTGTATTGCGGATCAGCCTCTATTCTGCAGACCAGCTACTTGAAGGTGCATTTAAAGCACTGCAGGCTGATGCTGATTTCAAGCACAAAATATCCTTCAGCACCGAAGTGCAATCACTTTTTGCGGAAGCTCAAGCCAAAGAAGATATTTATTTTCTCGGCCCAGAGCATCTTGTCTCATTGCCCTACCTCAAAAAAGCGGCCAAGCCCACAGCGCGGATTGTTTTGATAGACACCGCCGGGCAAGAAGCCACCCTGCCCAAAAATGTGATCTCCCTTCTGAACGAAATTTGGCCTTTGACGAACAACCCGGCACTCATGACCATGCGTGTCAAAAATCTGTTAAACAACGCGCTGCTGGACAAAAAATATGCGCAGTTGCAGCGCTGCCTTGATACTACCATTGATACTACCCCCGACCTGATCTGGTTCAAAGACATACGTGGCGCGCACCTCAAGGTTAATGACGCCTTTTGCAATATTGTGGGAAAAAGCAAAGCGGATGTTACTGGGCGGGGGCACTATTACATTTGGGACATCACGCCAGACGAATACACTGACGGCGAGTACGTCTGCCTGGAATCCGAAGAAGAAGTTATAGCACGAGCTGAGACCTGTATATTCGATGAAGTTGTAAAAACCCAAATGGGTATGCGTCAATTCAAAACGCGCAAATCGCCCATATTTGATGAGGACGAAAAGGTCATAGGCACAGTGGGCATTGCCTATGATATGACAGATATTACAAATTCGAGCGCCGAAGTTGATATAATCCTGCAAAACCTCCCTTTTGCCGCTATCATCCTGGATGCAAACAACAGGATTGTTAACACAAACCAAAAGTTTTTGGATTTTTTCCAATTCCAGAGCACGGAAGAAATTATTGGCAGCTACCGCTCCCGTCTGCGTGATATTGCTATCAAAAAACATAAGTTGAAGCAGATCGGCGACCACCTTGAAGTGCGGTCCTGGGACGATGGGAAAGAAATAATTCTAGAGTCTTACGAAAAAAAGATCCTGGATATATTTAAAAACCGCATCGGCCTGCTGGTCATATACAGAGACGTGACGCAGGAGCGTAACTCCCAGCAGGAACTGGAGCACAGCGCCAATACCGATGAACTCACCGGGCTGTTCAACAGAAGATATTTTTACAACAACTTGCCAGAAATCGGCCAGGCAGGAACATCAATGCTTTTTGTCGATCTGGATAACTTCAAAGAAGTCAACGATACGTACGGTCACCGTGCCGGAGACGACGCCTTGAAACTGACGGCCCGGCTTTTGCGCGAAAACTTTACTGGAGCCCTTATCGCCCGCATGGGCGGCGATGAGTTTGTTCTGTATTTGAACAAAACCCACACTGCGGAACAAGTGGTCAAGCAGGCACACCGCCTGCAGAAGGCAATGAAAGCCGTTTTTGCTGAAGACACTCCCAGGGAAGGGCTTTCCGCCAGCATTGGCATCGTAGTGATAGACACTCCCGGCATCAGCAGAGATGAGATGGTCCGCCGTGGAGACATCGCCATGTATGAGGCGAAGCGTCTTGGAAAACACAGAATATGCCAGTATTCACCCGATATAGAGGCGCAGCAGGAGGGATCACTTGATACTCTGTGCGCCAAACCCCGTTCTTCATGCCGCCGCCTTGATACACGTCAGGCAAAAAGCAACCAGACTGAATGTGCACATGACAAAGCCTAGCCGCACGGGTCAGGTGTACGTGAGTCCACGTTGACCAGCCTCGTGAAATTCAAACTTTCTGCTCCAGGCAGCTATCCAAGGGGTTATGGAAATTTTCCATAACCCTTTTTTGCAACAGGCCCTATAAAGTAAGCAATTATAGGTTGTTGCCCCCACACAAGTGGACAACTCGGCTAACAGAACCTGTGCGCAACCCATAGTTTCAGACATACGGATAAAATTTCTGGCTCCACCCAGCACTTTTCATGATGGCGCACGCTTGTATGGCTTGTCATTTCCATTTTTTTCGGAACTAAGATTTCACTTTCGTAACCGTCCCCTCCGAAAAAACGTCCCACTTTTGTAAATAATTTACTTTTATATAAGCAATAGTTGGCGGCCTAAAACATACAAAAGTAGTATTAATTAAAAGATACATAATCAGTTTTATTGACGAATATGATGCAGATCGCAAATATTTATGCTAGACGTAGAAAAATACCATCTTACTATGATATCGGCCTGCAACAGAGTTGGTTGCGCGTAGTGAGGGAACCTTTTCAATGCAAAAGATCTATACTTAACTTTGGGGTTAACTGTATGAAAAAATTGCTTATTCTTGGTGCTGGCGCTGGTGGAACCATGATTGCCACGAAGATGAGAAAGTTATTGAGCGAAAGAGAATGGGAAATAACTCTCATCGACCGCGATCCTATCCATCACTATCAGCCCGGTTGGTTGTTGGTTCCTTTCGGAGTCGACACTCCTCAGGGTTGTGTGCGCCCCAAGAAAGACTTTATCAGCCGCGGAGTTAATTTTGTCATCGACACGATTAACGCGGTTGATCCTATAGCCCGTAAGGTCGAATGCCAGAACAGCACCTACACATACGACTGGATCATCATCGGCACCGGTGCACGTATCGCCCCCGATGAAGTTCCTGGCATGCTGGACGACTGGGGCGGAAAAATCCATAACTTCTACACCCCTGACGGCGCCGCTGCTCTTTACGAAAAGATGAAGCGCTTCAAGAAGGGCCGCCTTGTTCTGCACATTGCTGAAACGCCCATCAAGTGCCCTGTAGCGCCGCTGGAATTTGTGTACATGGCCGACTGGTACCTGCAGAAGATGGGTGTGCGCCAGAACGTCGAAATCGAACTTGTCACTCCTCTCACTGGCGCCTTCACCAAGCCTGTTGCCAACAACATTCTTGGCGCGCTGTGCGAACAGAAGGGCATCAAAGTCACGACCAACTGGACTGTGGACAGCGTTGAAGCCGACCGCTCCGTTATCGCGTCCGTGACCGGCGACGAAATCCCCTACGACCTGCTGGTGGCGATTCCCCCGAACCTGGGCCAGGAATTCCTCATCGACTCCGAAGTGTCTGACGTGACCGGCTATGTCGACACCGACAAAGAACTGCTGCGCGCCAAAAAGTTCGACAACATGTATGTTGTCGGCGACGCCACCAACGTTCCCGCCTCCAAGGCCGGATCTGTCGCCCACTTTGAAGTGGACGTGATTGCCCAGAACCTCATGTCTGACATTGAAGGAACTGACAATTACTACAAGTTCGACGGTCACACCAACTGCTTTATCGTCACGGGCTTTGAAAAAGCTTCGCTGATCGACTTCAGCTACTCCGTCGAACCCCTGCCCGGCATGTTCCCCCTGCCCGGCGTTGGTCCCTTCGAGCTGCTGGGCGAAAGCCACATCAACTACTGGGGCAAGCTCATGTTCAAGTGGGTGTATTACAACCTCATGCTGAAAGGCCATGAGCTTCCGTTTGAGCCCAACATGTATCTTGCAGGGAAAGATACCTCCTTGCTGCGTAACAAGTAGGTTGGAGGGGATATGACATCTGAAGATAAAATCCTCGAGCGTTTGAACGCCATTGAAGACCGGATTGCCGCGATTCAAGAAAGCAAAGAAAACACCAATATGCTGATGGAACAGCTGACCCCCATCGGCAACCACGCTTTTCGGCTTATGGTTGAAGAGATGGAAATCCTCAATGGCCGGGTTACGCTTGACGATATTCTGGATCTCGCCAGAAAGGGCCTGCTGACTGTCCCCAGGCTCACCTGGCTGCTCGACCAGATTGAAAACGCCACGGACCTGTGGCATGTGCTTCATCCCGCTGTTGGTCAGACCTTCCCGCACATCGTTGAAAAGATGGGCGAGTGGGAACAAAAGGGTGTGTTCAAAAAGGCAGCCGCGCTCAAAGACGCTGGCGGAAACCTGCTGGACACGATGAGCCCCGAAGACATTGCCAAAACAGGTGAAGGCCTCGCTTTTGCGACCACCCTGTTGCAGCGCCTTGCTGATCCCAAGCTGCAGAGCAAGATCACTGCAATGATCGAAATGATGAGCACCATCGACACGTCAAACGCGAAACCCGCTGGCGTGATGAGCATGATTGCGACCCTGCGCAGCCCTGAAGGCAAGCAGGCTCTGGGCCTCATGATGGAAATCATGAAGGCCGCTGGCAAATTCTCTGCTGAAGGGAATTCGTCCAGGTAGCTACTGGATATACTAAAGAGGCGGACCGCCCAAAAGAGCGCATGCTTGTACACGAAACACTGGTTCCGTGCACACATGGGTTCAGATTGGCGGCCCGCCTTATTTTTGTGAGCTGTGCAGGCTTGTTCGTAGCCCAACAAAAAACGCCCGTAAGCCCCAAACCAAACCGCAGCAACGCCTATGGTTTTTGCATGGCAACAGCCTGCCGCAGGCCGCAAAAGCCGGCGAGGCTGCTACAGCGCATTGGCCACCGCTCAATTTTTTCCAGAATCATCAAGGCGTCAGGCAACACTTGCTTCTGCCGCCCTTCCCCAGACCAACCCCTTCTTTTTCAACGCTGGCAATACTGGCAATTGCACCTTTACCTGAAAGTGTCGTCAGGTCCCCGGTTTCAATTCAATTGAACATGAGCAAATTGACTTTGAAAATGTGTATTTTCAAAGTTGAAATGCTCTGGCAGCAGTTTTCTTTTTATGGTTGTATCTACTCTCTATATTGCTTCACGCCGCCACTGCCGTAACGTATGAAACAACCACTGTTTCATACCGTGACAACTCGCCCTACGGCTTGTATTTAATTCTGTTTTAGTGGAAGCTGGCAAAGCAGTCTCCGGTTATATATCATCTTGCATGGTGCATTGCCTGATGCCTGACATGATCTTTATTCCAATCTGCCCAAGGGGGCATGCCTGCCATCAAAAGGCTGCCACGCAAAACTCTTCGCCTGTGGAGATTTTATATGCTTAGCTATGACATGGCCGCCACGCTCATGATTCTCGCGGGTGCTGTCATTTTGCTTGTCACAGAAGTCCTGCGTAATGACGTAGTGGGCATTCTTGTTATATTGGCACTGGCGCTGAGCGGCGTACTCACCATTGAAGAATCGCTTTCGGGATTCTCAAGCACCACAGTGATTATCATCAGCTGTATGTTCATTGTGGGCAAAGCCATCATACACACTGGCATAGCACAACGTGTGGGCGATGCCATTATACGCCGTGGCGGCAGAAACGAAACGCGCCTGCTGACAATGATTATGGGGGCGGCGGCTACAGTGGGCGCGTTCATGAGCTCCACAGCCACAGCCGCCATCTTTATTCCCATAACGCTTTCCGTGGCGGAAAAAACCCATATCAATCCCAAACGCCTGCTCATGCCGCTGGCTGTCGCCTCTCTTATCAGCGGCATGATGACGCTGGTGGCCACCACGCCGAACATTATCGTCAACGGCATACTGAGAGAACGCGGGGTGGAAGTGCTGGGATTTTTCAGCTTTACTCCCTTTGGTGTGCTTATTCTGCTGCTGGCAATTGGTTTCATGCTGTTGTTCGGCCAGAACATGCTGGCCTCCAAGGACTCACGCATCGAGCACAAAAAAGGCCTTTCCATTGATGACCTGCTGCGCCATCACGAAATCAACAAGTGCCAGTATCTGTTGCGTATTCCAGAAGGGTCCAGTCTTGTGGACCGCAGTGTTGCGCGCATGCAGCTCAGTGCCCGCTATGGCATAACCCTGCTTGCCGTAGAAAGCACAGATCACGGCAGAAAAAGGGTCATCGCAGCCGCAAAACCTGAAATGGTACTGGAGGCTGGCGACCTGCTCATGCTCATCGGCACGGAAGCACAGCTGGAAGCCTTTATCGAGGCCTTTTCTCTGGAAAAGATTTCCGCCTCCGCCACAAGAAGGAGAAGTTTTTTTCAGGTGGTAGGACTTGCAGAAGTGATGCTCAACCCGGAATCGTCACTCATTGGCAAATCCCTGAAAGAAACTCTTTTCCAGACGACATTTCAGAGCATGGTGCTGGGCATACGCCGCAAGGGCAAAACCCTGACAGAAGATCTGGCGGATATTCCCCTGAAGTTTGGCGACGTGCTGCTGGTCTGCGGCGCGTGGGCCGACATTTTGCGCATGGAGCGCAACAAGAGCCAGTACCTGCTGCTCACGCTGCCGCAGGACTATAAAGAAGTCATTCCCGCTCCCCAAAAAGAAAAACTCACTCTCGCCATTATGGGCGTTATGGTCGCGCTTATGGCTTCCGGCCTGCTACCGCCCGTAACAGCCATTCTGGCTGCCACTGCCGCGCTGGTGCTTGTGCATTGTGTTCCCAAAAGCTCCATCTATGAAGTGGTGGACTGGCAGACCATCGTCATGCTTGCCGGCATATTGCCTCTGGTTTTGGCATTGCAGAAAACAGGGGTGTTGTCGTTGGCCTCGGATGGCGTCATCAGCATTCTTGCAGGCAGCGGGCCGTTCCCTATTCTGGCGAGCCTCTTTCTTCTGGCAGCCATACTGGGCTTTTTCCTGTCAGGCTCGGCTGTGGCGATTCTTGTTGCTCCAATGGCGGTGGATATTGGGCTGAAGCTCGGCATCAGCCCGCAGGCCTGCGCCATGTCGGTAGCCATAGCCAGTTCCGCAGTCTTTGTGTCCCCTCTGGGATCCGCAGTACACCTTTTGGTGCGTGACCCCGGCGGTTATACCAACAAGGACTACGCCAAGGTTGGCGCTCCTTTACTTGGTCTGGCGCTGCTGGCAACACTGCTTTTATGCTGGTTTTTCTATTTACGCTGATTTTACACCACCAAAAACATGCGTCTCCTCCGCAGGCGTTTACCACTAAAAACGTGTAGCCGCCCCTGATGCAGATGACGCAGATGATACAGACAGCCAGCAGCAACTGGCTCCAACTGGCCCCCTGACAACAGGGGGCTTTTTTGCTGAATACCACCCGCATTGCTATTCACATAAGCCGCGCCATCGTGCAGGCAAACCGCACCAATTCCAGGTGCCGCTGCCCTGCGCCCCCATGCGATGAACAGCACTGCGAGCAGACCAACAAGCTACTTGTCGTTCTCCACGTTTATGACGCTTCAAACCGCCCATAAATACGTCTACTAACCGCTGTATTTGCCTGGGGGTAAGATTTTGCAGCAGGCACCGGGCACTATCAACCATCATATCTTACTGAAATAAAATATAAAATATTTTGTAATAAAAAATATGAAGAAAGCAATTGACATTCGATTTCATTTTTGTAGACTCACCTAAACAAATTAGACAAGACTAACTTAATGGGCAGCCCGACCCCACAAAGGAAGGATCATGCAGTTCGACACTCACAACTTTCATGCATCAGTGCAGAATTCCAACCAAAATGGTTTGAATTCTCTCAAGCGCCCCAATCCTGACAAGTACTTTGCCAAAGAAGGTGTTTCCGCCCTTTCACACGCCTTTGAAGGCAAAATTGCCATGCATCCTGGCATGGGCGGCGGGTCAACGCCTGCCGAAGAAATACAGCCCCTCATTACCTCGCTTTTGCAAAAGCCCTTGCAGGGCAAAACCGTGGCGTACATTCATGTGCCGTTTTGCCAGACCCACTGCCTGTACTGCGGGTTCTACAACAAACCTTACCGCGAGGACGAAAGCGCCCAGTACACCGACACCCTGCTGGCCGAACTGGCCTTGTGGCGCGACAGCCCGGCCGCGCAGAGCACTCCAGTGCATGCCGTGTATCTTGGCGGCGGCACCCCCACCGCTCTGGAAGCTGAAGACCTGGAGCGTATTCTCAAGGCCGCGCGTCAAAGCCTGCCCCTGGCCAATGACTGCGAAATAACCGTCGAAGGACGGTTGACCAACTTTGACGCCCGCAAAATGGAAGCCTGCTTTGCCGGGGGAGCCAACAGATTCTCGCTGGGCGTGCAGAGCTTCAATACTGAAATCCGGCGTTCAATGGGCCGCCTGGGTACCAGGGAAGACATGGCTCGCGGGCTTGAACTGCTCATGAGCTACGACCAGTCAGCGGTTATTGTGGACCTCATTTACGGGTTCCCCAGACAGGATATGGACTGCTGGCTGGAAGACATCGCCTTTACCCAGTCCCTCAATCTGGACGGCGCCGACTGCTACCAGCTCAACGTGTATGGCCAGACCCCGCTGGGCAAAGCCATTGAAAGCGGCAGCATCCCGCCATCAGCGGATATACCCGCGCAGTCGGCCATGTTTGCGGCCTCGGTCGAGGCCATGACTGAAGCGCGCTACCGCCGCCTGTCCATCAGCCATTGGGCGCGCACCTCCAGAGAGCGCAACCTGTACAACCTCTACGTCAAGGGTTCCGCCAACTGCCTTGCCTTCGGCCCCGGCGGCGGCGGCAACTTTGCCGGAAACTTCTACATCAACACCCCCGATTACGACTCCTGGCGGCAGCAAGTGGCTGAAGGCCGCAAGCCCGTGAGCATGCTTCAAAAACCGTCCTCCCATTATGCCCTGTTCAGGGCCGTGGCCGAAGATATGGAGCAAGGCTGTCTGAACCTGTCCGCCCTTGAAGAACGCTTTGCCCTGCCCCTTGACGATATATGGTCCCCCCTGCTGACCCAGTGGCAGCGCGCGGGTCTGTTGATGCGCGATCGGGGCCGCGCCGTGCTGACTATGGCCGGGCAGTTCTGGCAGGTGAATCTTTCACAGTTGTTGCTCAACTATCTCAAACTCATACTGGAGGAAAACGATGATCTTGCTGCGTAACTTACGCAGGCATGCTCTCCCCCTGGGTCTGGCCGGGGCACTGTTCTGGAGCGCCCCTGCCCATGCCGAACCTCTTCAGACCGATACCGTCAAGGTATCAGCATCGCGCGTTGAAAAAGAATTGCTGGACGTGCCTATGGCCGTAAGCGTGGTGACGGAAGAGGAAATAAAGCTTTCTCCTGCGGCCACAGTAGGCGGAATTTTGCAGGACATTCCCGGCGTGCAGGTCGTCAACTCCGGGGCACAGGGCTTGAAGCGCATTGCCATCCGTGGCGAAAGCCCCAACCGGGTGCTGGTGCTTGTTGACGGGCAAAAAATTGCTGAAAACAAGTCTATGGATGGCACTGCCCTGCTTGTGGACCCTGCCATGATTGAAAGAATTGAGGTCATCAAGGGACCGGCTTCGGTACTTTACGGCTCCGAAGCCATGGGCGGCGTTATCAACATCATAACCAAGAAGGGCGGCACAAAGCCCATTCAAGGGCAGATAACCACCAGCTACAACGGCTCCACACGGGGCTTTGACGAGAGCCTTTCGCTATACGGCGGATACGAAGGACTCAAGTACCGCGTCACCGGGGCCAATACCTACCAGTATAACCTGTCCACCCCTGATGGCGAGGCCAAGCATTCCAAGTTCAAGCAGCAGTCCGGCTCGGCCTTTCTGAGTTATGACTTCAACCCGCACCTCACGGTTGGCGGTCTGTACGAACAGTTTTACAGTGAAATTCTGGCTGGCGACACAAGCACCCCCAATTTCTATGTTGACATTTCCCCCTGGGAACGCAAAAAAGCCGCAGTCTTCGTAGAAGCCAAGGATATCGCATTCTTCCTGCCGCGCCTGCGCATGGATGCCTTCTGGCAGCATAGCCGGAAAAAAATGCTCAACCATGTGGAGTCGGCAAGCGGTCCTATGTCCATGCTTATGGACAACTACGCCAACAACAAAAATGAGCAGTGGGGCGCTAGCCTTCAATCTGACTGGGCCATTGGCGAAAGCAATTACCTTATCGCGGGCTACGAGTTCAATCGGGACGATCTTGACGCCAAAACCGACACGGATATGAACATGACCGTGAAGCCCAACCCCATGATGCAGATCAATACCCTGACTGACAGCCACTACAAGTACAAAGGCCACATGGACACCCATGCCCTGTACGCGCTGATGGAAAGCAAGCTGCCCTGGGACTTCACGCTGTCCTATGGCGTGCGCCAGACGTGGGTGAGTTCGCACATGGGCACAGCCGAAGGCTGGCAGCGCAAAAAAACCTCTATGCCCCCAAGCACCACCTACAGCGATCTCAATGCCGGCGGCACTGGCGACACGTGGGAATCCCAGCCGGTGTTCAACGTTTCGCTCATGTGGCAGGGCATTGACGACCTGACCCTGCGGGCGGGATTTTCTCAAGGCTTCCGCGTGCCCAACTTGCAGGAAAAATACATCACCTCCAGCATGGGCGGCGGCACGGTATATCCCAACCAGGATCTCAAGCCTGAAAAGTCCAACACCTGGGAAGTGGGCGCACGCTACTACGCCCACGGCCTCAGCCTTGACGTCACAGGCTTCTACACCGTGGCCGACGACTATATTTCATCCATGCAGACTGGCACCAATCTGTACCACTACCAGAATGTCAGCCAGGCCAAGACTCACGGTGTGGAATTCAGCGCAGGCTACGATCTGCCCTTCGGCTTCACGCCCTACATCGACGTTACCTGGATGAAGCGCCAGTTTGACAACGGTAATTACACCACGTGGAAAACCGGCACGCCGGAATGGACTGGCCGTACCGGCGTACGCGCGCTCTACCCCGTCAATGAGAATCTGGATATTATGGGCGACGCCTACATTCGCTTTGCCAGCAAAACCGAACAGGAAAGCGGCACCGCCACCCGCACCGTGTACTCCAATGACTCCTGGACCACAGCCAACGCCATGCTGGGTGTGAAGTTCGGTTCTGAAAAGCAGTATGCCATTGTGGGTGAAGTGCTTAACATCTTTAATGAAAAGTATGCACTCAATACCGGTAACTCCATCTATGAGCCCGGCGTGCATGCCAACATCAAGGTCAGTGTAGAGTTTTAATAATCGGGCCCGTCTCTTTTTGGCATTGAATTTCATATTCAATTCCTATAAGAGACGGGCCAGGAGACGCATCATGAAGTCCACGGTCAACCGCTACTGGAGTGCCCATGAACTGGTGGTCATAGGGGTATTTTCGGCAGCTGCCAAAATCTCCACCTTACTGGTGGCCCTGGCCGGAGGGGGCATGAATCCGGTGTCCCTGCTGTTGAAGAACCTCGTTTTTACCACCCTGCTTATAGTCATGCTCTACAAGGTGCGCAAGCCCGGCACCCTGCTGCTTTTCGTGCTTATCAACATGCTGGTGAGCGCGCTGTTGCTCGGTGCCAGCATTACCTTGCTGCCAGCCATGCTGGCGGCGGCTCTGGTTGCGGAAACAGCAGTGGCTCTCGCAGGCGGTTATGCAAGACCCTGGGGGCCGTTGGTGGCGGTGGCCGTCTTCGACCTCCTGTTCAGGATTTGCTCTCTGGGTGTTTCATGGCTGTACATGCGTGAAAACCCAGCCATGCTCGTGGCCGCCGTGCCCATTGTGATTCTGGGGTACGCGGGTGCGCTTATAGGTCTTTTTACCGGCGTCAGAGCCGTAAGGGAGCTGCGCCATGCAGGCATTGTACGCCAGTAACCGCCCTTTGCCGCAGGGCTGGCTTTATGAGGCCGACGTGCGGGCCAAAATCGGGGTAAGTGTGCTTGCCTCGCTGGGTACCCTTATTGTTTCCAACCTTGAAGGCCAGCTGGTGCTGGCCGGGGCCTCACTGTGCTATGCCCTGTGCATGCGCAAACCCAAGGCCCTGCTTGTGGCCTATGCCGTCCTGACTGTCATGATTTTTATGGCAATGGGCTGCGTATGGATTATGGGGCAGTTTTCGCCCCGCCTCATGGGCGGGATGAACTTCACGTCATTGGCAATTCCCTTTTTGCGTGTGCTGACCATGCTGCATGTGGTGCTGCCGCTGGCGTTGTCCAGCCGGGTGCAATATCTGCTGGACGCACTGCGCGGGATGCGCCTGCCCTTCTGCATATATCTGCCAGCGGCGGTCATTATCCGGTTTATCCCCACCTTCATCAATGACGTGAAGCAGGTGACGGAATCCCTCAAGCTGCGTGGCTACAAGCTGAATCCGTGGACAATGACGTGCCATCCCATACTCAGCCTGCGCCTGCTGTTTACGCCCCTCCTGTTCCGCTCCCTGCGCACTTCGGAAGATCTGGGGGTCGCGGCTGAGCTCAAGGGGCTTGGCATGGGTGAAAAACTCACTCCCTACCGCACCAATGCCTGGACCCGCCGCGACAGCCTGCTGCTGGCAGCAGCTATGCTTGTGGTGGTCGGCGCGCTTGCCTGCCAGTACATGTTGAATAATCCTGTGACAGGAGGCATGCGCTGATGTTGCGCTTTAATAATGTCAGCTACACCTACCCGTTCCAGGGGCGGCCAGCGGTGGAAAATATCTCGCTGCATGTCAAACCCGGCGAAGTGGTGCTTTGCACCGGGGCTAGCGGTTGCGGCAAATCAACGCTCATCCGCCTGGCCAACGGGCTGTGCCCCCTGCATTTTGCCGGTATTCTGGAGGGTCAGGTGCTCGTCAACGGTACCCCCACCGTGGAACAGGATTTGCCTCATCTGGCCCAGCAGGCAGGTACGCTTTTTCAAGACCCGGAACAGCAGTTCTTTGCGCTCAATGTGGAGGACGAGCTGGCCTTTGCCCTTGAATGGCAAGGCATGCCCGTGGATACAATGCACGAAACCGTGAAGCGGTCAGTGCGCCAGTTCAACCTGCAACCGCTGCTGGGCGCGTCCATTCACGAACTTTCGGAAGGGCAGAAACAAAAAGTTGGCCTTGCGACCTTGTGGACGCAAACCCCGCAGGCGCTCATTCTGGACGAACCCACCGCCAACCTGGACCCCGAATCCACAGAAGAACTGGCCCTGCAACTCAAGCAGCTCAAAGCACAGGGCATGGCCATTCTGGTGGTGGATCACCGCCTGTACTGGCTGGCCGACGTGGCCGACAGGGTCATCGTCATGCAGGACGGGCGTATCCGCGAGCAGGGAGATTTTTCCATCCTGTACGATGCAGACCTGCGTGCCAGTTACGGTCTGCGGGAAGCCTGCGTGCCTGACGTGCGCGACGTGCTGCCCTCCTGTTCCATCGCCGAATCATGCCCGGTGGAAGCGCACAACCTCACCTATGCTCACAAAGGGCAGGACCCCCTGTACGAAAACGCCCGCATTGCGCTGCCCTCGGGCATCACGGCGCTCATCGGCCCCAACGGCACGGGCAAGACGACACTGGCCCGCGTGCTGGCCGGACTGAACCTGCCCCAGGCCGGAGAAATCACGCTGGACGGGCAGCCCATGCCCCCGCGCCAACGTCTCGCTGGCACTGGCATCGTGCTACAAAATGCCGACCATCAGCTCCATATGAGAACGGTGCTCGCAGAGGTGCAGACCTGCCTTGATCTGGCAGGCCAAAAAGACAAAAAGGCCGCTCTGGACCTGCTGACAGCCTTCGGGCTGGAAGCTCTGGCGCAGCGCCATCCCCAATCGCTTTCCGGCGGCGAAAAGCAGCGTCTTGTCATTGCCTGCGCGCTGGCTAAAAAGCCGCGTCTGCTCATACTGGACGAACCCACCAGCGGCCTGGACGGACAAAACATGGCCCGGCTGGCGCAGGCGCTGGAAGCTCAGGCGCTGGAAGGCCGCTGCATACTGCTTATCACGCATGACCTTGAATTACTGGCCCGCATGGGCCGCCATGCCCTGCGGCTGCCCCTGCCGCCGGATTACAGCTTACCCGCCGCGCAAGGGGACCGTACCGGCATACACGACGCCGCCGCTCCGGCAGCATAGAGGAGATTTATTATGAGCACTTGCACTGCAGACACATCTGCCATTGAAGCCCTGCGCCCGCAGGTGGAAACGATGCTGACCACGCAAAAGATGGTCATGCTCGACACCATTGCCCGGCAGTTCGCGGTCACTGAACTGTGCGCCGCCCGCGCCCTGCCCGAAAGCATGAGGGCTTTTGCCCCCGGCACGGCCTTTGACGATGTGTGGCAAGGTCTGGCCCAGTGGCCCTGTGCGACCTTCATCATGCGTCACGGACGCAGTGTTGTGGAGATCAAGGGGCGCATTCCCGGCGGCAAACACGGCGGAGGCTACTTCAATCTTGAGCACGGCCTTCCCCTGAGCGGCCATATTTGCAGTGATGAAGTTGCCCACATCTGCTTCCTTTCCCTGCCCTTCATGGGGCTGGAAAGCCACAGCGTGCAATTTCTGGATGCGGCGGGCGCGGTGCTGTTCGCCATCTATGTGGGCCGTGAAAAGAAAGCGCTTATTCCCGAAGCCCGCGACGGCTTTTTCGCCCTGCGCGACGCCTTCGGCAAGGAGGAAATATAATGAAAAGTCTTGTGGTTTATTCTTCGCGTACAGGCAATACCCGCAAAATCGCCGAGGCCGTGGCCGAAGCTTTGCCCGGCTGCCATCTGCACCCGGTTGAAGAAGCGCCGCTGCCCGAGGGCTACGACCTCGTGGCCGTGGGCTATTGGGTAGACAAGGGAATGCCTGACGACAAGGCCAAAAAGTATATGGAGCAGATCAAAAACTGCAACGTGGCCCTCTTCGGCACACTCGGCGCGTGGCCGGATTCTGAACACGCCGCCCACTGCAAGGTGCAGGGCGAGGCATTGCTGACCGACCCCGCGCAGGGCAACAAAGTGCTTGGCACCTTTCTTTGCCAGGGGCGCGTGGACCCCGCCGTGGTGGCCATGATGCAGAAAATGGCCAACAGCGCTCACCCTATGACTGAAGAACGCCGTGCCCGCCTTGAAGAAGCGGCCAAGCACCCCGACGAAGAAGACTGCCGCAAGGCTCGTGAAGCCTTTGTGGATTTTGCCCGCGCACTTGGAGCAGAGTAACTTTGAAATGCTTCATATTTCAAAGTTGCCATTCTGCCCCCAAATACGATTTACGGCAGAACCCACGCCGCGTTGCGGCGTGCTGCACTCTCGTGCAGCGTTGGAGTATGCAGCCTCTTTCAAGGTTGCATACTCCAGTTCAAACCCGGGCGCTGCAAACGCTCAGGACAACGCATAAGGATATCAGGCATGAATTTGGCCGCCATTTATAACGCCATCGGCCCTGCAGGCTGCGCCCTTGTGGTTGTGGGGTGCGCTGGCGTGTACATTGCTTTCCGCACATATTTCTACCTCGCTCTGGTGTGGAGAAACTTTCAGCACGGCTTTCTTGATCTGGAAAACACGGGGGAAAGCCGCTGCCTGCGCAACAACAACAGCGATAACCCCCTGATCGCCATTGTGCGTGATGTGGTCAAAACCCACAGCGGGCACTCGCAGGACATCAGGGCTGAAGTGGCCTACCTGTTTCACCGCAACTTTGAGCAGACTACCAAAAGTCTGTGCTGGTTGCGCCTTGTGGCCATGATTTCTCCCCTCATGGGCCTGCTGGGTACGGTGCTTGGCATGGTGCGCGTGTTTCAGGCCATTGCCGACACGGCAACTCCCGATCCTGCCCAGTTGGCAGCTGGCATCTGGGAAGTGCTCATTACCACGGCTATGGGCCTGAGCGTGGCCATTCCCATGCTCATTGCCTACTATTTCCTGCTGCTCAAGTTCAAAGGCTTTCATATTGAGGCTGTGGAACACAGCTACCGCGCCCTTGAGCTTTGCCAGGGAGCGGCCCGTCCTGTTCGCGTAGCCGCGCCCGCCATGAAGCACGGCGTGGTGGACACCCCGGCGTCATGCCCTGTGAGTCCGGAACCGGAATCCGCATAAGGAGATCCTATGTTCGATCTGGACGAAGAAGTCAGCATTGACCTCACGCCGCTTGTTGACGTTATCATTGTGCTGCTTTTTTTCTTTATTCTCACGGCCTCGTTCAGCAAACCCATACTGGAAATCGTTCTGCCCAAGGCCGAAGCCCCAGACCCGGGCGCTACCCGCACCCGGGAGCTGGTCATTTCCATCAAGCAGGACGGCACCATCCATCATGAAGGGCAGCAGGTCAGCAAAGAAGCCCTGCCCGCCCTGCTGGAGACCATGCCCGACGCATTGCTGAACCTGCATGTGGATGAAAAGGCCCCATTCAACGCCTTTGTGGGTGTGGTGGACCAGGCCAAGACCAAGAGAGGAGGCCGCTTTGTTATCAGCACACAAGCGACTTCGGCGTCCACGCCATTGTGACGTTGCGGCGCAGACGCGCAGCCGCAATTATGCCCTGTGCATAACATCCGGCATAATTATGCTGGCGGCGCTGCTCATGTCCTTGCCAAGGCAACCCCAAAGGGTGCTGCTTCCTGCCGCTGCGGCAGGGCCTATGGTCATGTCCATGCGGCTTGAATCTGTGGAGATTCGCATTGAGTCTAGCGAGCAACCCGTCGAGCGACGCCTTATGGCCGATGATTCGCCCTTTACTGCGGTGCTGCCGCCCCAACCCGAGCTGGAAAAACCAAGGGAAGAGCCCAAGCCGGAAGAAAAACCCAAGGTTGTGGAGCAAAAGCCCAAGGTTCAACCGCCCGTGGCAAAGCCTGAACCGCGCAAGATCGCAGCGCAAAAAACGCAGCTGCTTGAGCAGAAAAATGCGGTTCCCGGCCCGCGTCAGCAGGTGGGCCATCCTGAGGGCAGCCCTGACGGCGGCGTTGCGGGGGGAGTCTTGGGTGGCGTACCCGGCGGAAAACCAGGCGGCGTGGCTGGCGGGGTAGCAGGCGGCGTTTCAGCCTCCACTAAAAACACGGCCCTGAGCAAAATTCTCAATGCTGTGGAGAAAAATAAAAACTACCCCAAGCATGCCCGCCGTAGCGGCGCAGAAGGGCTTGTGATTCTGCTGGTCAGCATAAATGATCAGGGACGCATTACGGCTAGCAGTCTGGACAAACACTGCGGGCAGGCGGCACTGGACAATGCCACCAAGGAATTGGGGGAAAAGCTGATTGGCCTGAACACCGGGGTGCAGGGCGCGGCCTTCAGCGTGCGCGTGCCCGTGGAATACAAACTGAAATAGCCCTTGAAGCCGCACAGGTGCAAAAGATCTTTTGCGCCGTGAGGAACCCCAGAGGGGGGTAAGCCTCTGAAAAGATTTTCTGTTTCAAGGCAACATGTTACAGGATTTTTTACCTTCCCGTCGAGCAGCCCGGCAGATTCATCGCCGGGCTGCTTGTTTTTTGTCGTGCCGACCATGAGCTGTTTTCAACGGCAGGTTGACCCAAAAATAAAAAAGCGGCCCTTTCGCCGGAGTGTACTCTTCATACACGTCCGGGAAAAAGGGCCACCTGACACAGCAGCTGTAAAAAACGCTAAAAATCCGGTCTGGAGCAGGTTAACTTTGAAATGCATCACATTTCAAAGTTGTCATTCTGCCCCAAAATGCGATTTATGGCAGAATCCACGCCGCGCTGCGGCGCACTGCACTCTTGGCAGCGATAGAACATTTAAATTTTGAAAAAGTTTAAATGTTCTAGCCTTCATCCACAAAATCACGGCGGTTCACGATTGCAGGGGGAGCCTCATCGGCCGTGGGCAGTCTGTGCTTTTTGGCCGCATGCGCGTCCCGCAGGGCAAGGCTTTTTTCCAGCCAGCCTTCCCACTGGGGCATGGTGTGACGCATGTACAACACAAAGAGCCGCCAGCGCAGCATCACGTCATCGGGCATGACGTGCTCAAGCTGACAGGCCATGTCAGCCGCGGTTTCTTCGGGCAATTGCAGCACCGTTGAAAAAAATTCCCGCAAAACCATATTCCGGTGAGCCAGTCGCTGCCCGGCCTGAAGGCCTTTTTGCGTCAAATTCACAAGGCTGTACGGCTCATAGCTGATATAGCCACGCTTGGCCAACGAGCGCAGGGCATTGGTTACAGATGGGCGCGCAACCTTGGCCGCATCGGCAATATCACTGGGTCGACATGCGCCAGTGGCGAACTCCTGCTTAAAAATAATGGCCAGGTAGTTTTCCAGGGCAGGAGAAAGATCCTTTTCTTCCTGATCCATTGAACAAGCTCCTTGCATATTCTGCTTCGTCCATAGGCCTAAAAACGTGCCACACAAATATCAGAGAACACGTATGGCACCAAACCATTTTTTTTGCACATAGATTTGCAGCGTCCAGATGGATGCCACCAGCGTGCCGCAAGCCATGCCAACATACGCCCCAAAGGCCCCGAAATCCAGCCAGTGAGCCAGACAATACGCCAGCGGCACCGACACTCCCCAGGTTGTGAAACAGCTTACCCGGCAGGTGAAGCGCGTGGCTCCGGCTCCGGCCAGAACCGCGCTCAACATCTGGCTCATCCCCTGCAAGGGCAGCACAAGGCAGGAAATCTGCAAAAACGTCTCCGCAAGGGCTACGGTGCCAGACTCTTGTGTAAAAAGCCTTATCACTGGCCCGCATAACACATACAAACCCAGCCCGGCCACAGCCAGAGCCGCAGCCACCCACAGGCCATAGCGCAACCCCAGGGCATACCCGTCGCGCCCCAGGCCAGCCCCCAGCAAATGCCCGCTGAGGATGGTCAGGGTCATGCCCAGCCCGGCAAGCGGAAACAACAAAAAGCCCATAACGCGCATACCAAGGGTCATCGCCGCTATGGCGTCCACCGCATGCAAAGGAAGGCTGGAAACGCAGGCAAGAAGCACAATGCTGCCCGCATGCCCGGCCACATTGCCAAGTGCCGCCGGAGCGCCCACACGCCACAGCCGGGGCATGGCCAGCTTGTTCCACCGCCACCCGGCAAATGACGACGCCCGCAAAATATTTACACGCACGGCCAGAATGATGTTGCAGATAAAGCCTGCCACAGACGAGGCAAACGTTGTCCAGGCAACGGCGGCGTACCCGAGTTGTGGGAAGCCCCACCAGCCAAGGCCCAACCCCACGCTGCTGACAAATTTGATGGCTGTCACAAGACAAAGCGTGGCCGTGGGCAGCCAGACCATCTTGTGTGCGCGAAACACGGAATTAAGCATGACGAGGCTGTAATAGAAGGGCAACTGGGCTGCGTAGGCGAAGCCAAAGGTGCGCACCATCGGCGCTATGGCCTCAGGCACAAGATCTGTCATGGGCAATGCCAGAAGCACGCCGAGCCCCAAAAGAGAAATGACGGAACCAGCGGTAAAGGAAAGAGCAACTATCAGGCCGGAATAGCGGCGGGCACGCAAGGGTTTTCCCGCCCCAAGCGACTGGCTGACCATAGCCATACAGCCGCTGCCCACCACAGCCGTCAGCAGCATCAAAAAGGCAAGTATCTGGGCTGTAAATCCCAGCGCGGCCAACACGCCCTCATTGAGCTGCCCCGCCACCCAAAGATCTATCATGGACATGACCATGTAGCAGAACATCAGACCCAGCTGCGGAATGGTAAGAAGCGCGACTTCGCGGGCGGAAACGACCTTGGTTTCGGGCATGCGGCATAGTGCCGCACGGGATTCTCAATGTCAAATAAAGTTAGCTTTAAATAATTTAATTAGTCATATAATAGTTAATACACATATCAGACCATAATAACAGGAGTATTTTCGAAAAATCCTTTCCTTTACCGTAAGGAAACGCAGCCTTTGCACACCCAAAATGGAGGTGCTGCCTGCCAGCATCAAAGCCAGTTTTAACTCAGCTCCAAGAGCTGTTTCTAAGGAAACGCTGATTTATTCCGTTTGGCTGCGTTGCTTCACTTTTTTGAAACCGTCGAGCACGGAAGAGTCCACTCCTGCTTCAAAAAAAGATCACGCCTTGCCAAACGAAATAACTGCTCGTTTCCAGAAGGCTCTTTAGTCAGTGCTTCCCTGAATAAATAATTTTGCGCAACAGCTGCCCCGCTTGCCGCGGGTTTCGAGGTTGCCGTAGCTCCCTGGAACTCCAGTTGCAACTGTTGCCCGGTTCATCAACACACCGGAGCTCAAAACCGCTGCGCCAACTGCCCAGAGGTTTACGGCCAGAGGGTTTTTCGATAACAATATCAATAATGATATGTGCCAGTATTGGTATGTGTCTCTGTTGCAACCGCTGATCGCAGTGACGCCCGGCCAGGATGTTGCCGCAAAACACTTCTTTGAAATCAGGCATCAGGCTGAACTGGCAGCAGATGCTGTGCCCAAAGCGCCGCCTGCCAGCCACCACACATAACCAGAAGGTTTGTATTGCGCTGATCCATATGTACCCCTCGACTGCTCTAACTCTGGAACGAGGTCTGTATGCAAAAACAGTATGTTCACACCCACCGCAAATGGTTTGCCAAGGATGTGCCTGACGTCGCCGCGGTGTTGATGACCGACGTGCGGCAGGGCATCAGCCAGGAACAGGCTGCCGCCAGACTTGAAGAATACGGCCCCAACTCCTTGCCAGCAAAGAAAAAGCAAAGCCGCATTATCAGCTTTCTTCGTCACTTTCACGATATTCTCATCTACATGCTTTTTGTGGCAGCCTTTGTGACGCTGGTTCTGGGGCATTACGCGGATACCATTGTCATTCTGCTTGTGGCCGTTGTGAACGCTTTCATAGGGTTTTCGCAAGAATTCAAGGCAGAAAAGGCTCTTGAGGATATCAAGAGCATGCTGTCTCTCAAGGCCTCCATTATTCGCGACGGCGTACGCACCGAAGTGGATTCCAAAGATCTGGCTCTGGGTGATCTTGTACTTTTGAAACCAGGCAACAAAATTCCCGCAGACCTGCGCCTTGTGATCGCTGACAACCTGCGCGTTGAAGAATCCGCGCTGACTGGCGAATCCGTTCCTTCCGAAAAAACCACGCACTCCCTTGACCCGGAAACCATGCTTGGCGACAGAATCAACATGGCTTTCAGCGGAACCTCTGTAAGCGCAGGCACAGGGTCAGGCCTGGTGGTGGCTGTGGGGCAAGAGACAGAGCTGGGGCGCATCAGTCAGCTGCTGGAAGAAACGCAGAACATATCTACGCCTCTTATCCGCCAGATGGCCCAGCTTGGCAAAACCGTGGCCCTGTTCATTCTTGGCGTGTCGTTGCTGATCTTTCTGTTCGGGCGGTTCTTTCACAACTACGACGCCAGCGAACTGCTGCTCGCCACCATAGGGCTGGCCATTGCGGCCATTCCTGAAGGGCTTCCCGCCATTCTTTCCATCATTCTCGCTGTCGGCGTGCAGCACATGGCCCGGCGCAAGGCCATTGTGCGCACCCTGCCATCTGTGGAAACGCTGGGGTCGGTATCCGTCATCTGTTCTGACAAAACGGGCACACTCACCAAAAATGAAATGACCGTTAAAAGTCTTGTTCTTGCGGAGGAGCGCTATGATGTTGAAGGGTCGGGATACGCGCCCGAAGGCTCCATTACACAGCACGGCACCACAGTAGACGCCGCTTCCGCCCCCCTGCTGGCGGAAATGATCCGCTGCTTCGCCCTGTGTAACGACTCTGTGCTTACGCAAGACGCCAATGGAGCCTGGATCATACAGGGTGAACCCACTGAAGGCGCGTTGCAGACCCTTTATAAAAAATCAGGCCTCACGGGCGCTGGCAAAAGCAGAATTGCCACCCTGCCTTTTGACTCCCAATACAAATATATGGCCATACTTATTGAAGAAGGCGGGCAAACGTTGCTTCTGGTCAAGGGCGCGCCCGACCGCCTGCTGGCCATGTCTACGCAGCAGCGTACCGCAGCGGGTGACGTGCCTCTTGATCCCGCCTGCTGGGAAAGCGCCATGAGCATTACGGCGGGCAAAGGCCAGCGATTGCTTGGCGCAGCCCTGAAGATCATGCCCCCACAAACCAGAACCATTACCCACCAAGATTTGCAGGACGGCCTTGTTTTTCTTGGCCTGGCGGGCATTGTTGACCCGCCGCGCAATGAAGTGCTTGAAGCGATACGCGCCTGCAAGGACGCAGGAATCACCGTAAAAATGATCACCGGCGACCATGTGGACACTGCCAAAGCCATTGGCCTTGAACTGGGCATCGGTGACGGCAGTATGGCCATATCCGGGCAACAGCTGGACGAAATGACAGACCAGCAGATCCAGTGCGCGGTAAAAAAATGCGACATTTTTGCCAGAACAAGCCCCGAGCACAAACTCAAGCTTGTCAAAGCATTGCAGGCCAACGGCGCGGTTTCGGCCATGACTGGCGACGGCGTCAACGATGCCCCGGCCCTTAAAGCGGCTGATGTGGGCATTGCTATGGGCATCAAGGGAACCGAAGTCACAAAGGACGCTGCTGAAATCGTGCTCACGGACGATAATTTCAGTACCATCGTGGCAGCGGTGGAAGAAGGCCGCAGGGTTTACGACAACCTGAGAAAAACCATCCTCTTTATCCTGCCCACCAACGGGGCCGAAAGTTTTCTCATCATAGCCAGCATCCTGTTTGGCACAACACTGCCCCTGACGCCAGTTCAGATACTTTGGGTGAATATGGTCACGTCGGTGACGGTGTCTCTTGCCCTGGCCTTTGAGCTTAAAGAAGACGGCGTCATGCGGCGTCCCCCAAGGCCTGCCGGAGAAAAAATTCTGGACGGCTACTTTATCTGGCGCATCGCCTTTGTGTCCATACTTATCGGCGGCATGACCCTGATTATGAGCGTGGGCCTTGGGCGAATGGGCTATGCCGAAGACCTTGTGCGCACAATGACAGTGCAAAGCATAGTCATGTGCCAGCTCTTCCACCTGTTCAACAGCCGCAGCATCCGAGGATCTGCCTTCAAGATCAATCCCTTCTCCAACCGGGCCGTTCTTGTGGTCAGCGCCCTGCTTGTGGTTCTTCAGCTTTCAGTAACGTACATTCCCTTTATGAACAGCGTGTTCGGCACCGTGCCCCTGCCCTTGCAGTATTGGCCAGTCCCCATACTGCTCGGTTTTATTGTCTTTTTGATAGTTGAGGGCGAAAAGGCCTTTATGCGCAAAAGAGATGCACAAAACTTTACAACCAAGGCTGGAGCTGCCGCTGGAGACAACGATCACTGCGAAATCTGATGCGCCGCCGCATGCGCGCCAATGCTGGAGCATATGCCTTTACGCAAGTATTGCGCAGTGAAAAGGCTTTGAGCAAATCAACGTTGCGAATATATATTCGCAACGTTGATTTGCTTTAGAAACAAACACTCAAAAGGCCGCCTGCATATGAGCAGGCGGCCTTTTTGGACATGATTGTTTTTAAAAATATCAGCTCTTGGGCGTACTAGTTCATGAGCCTTGCAGGGCGGGCATCAATGTGCGGGTGCCAACGCCTCGGGGGCAAGAAGTTGATCCAGTACCAGACCAAGACCATGACGAAAATCTTCCCGGTCTTTTTTACTGTACTTCTTGCTGCGCAAGAGAGTTAGAATCACAGCCGAACCCGTGAGCAGAGAATAGGCAACATCCGCCTTGGCCCCCATGCTTGGGCCACCCAGGCGTTCTCTGAATGTTTGACGTTTTTGCTCAAAAAAATCAGAGATGATGTCTGCAACTTCCGGATTAAGGGCAGAAAAAAGGATGATCCGAAACTCGTCTATCCATATGTTATGCTCCTTCGCGAGCACTATGCTGTCCAAAGCCTGATCAAGGGTATCCCTGATACTCGACCCTGGCGCCTTGGCGAGCTCGGTCAAGGAATTCACTACTGCTGCAAACAATTTTTTCTTGGAACCAAAGTATCTGTTGATAAGGGTGGCGTTCACCCCAGCCTTTGCCGCAATTTCTCTCGTGCCCACACTTTCGTAGTTATTTTTGGCAAAAAGACAACGTGCTGCAACCAGTATCCGCTGTCGAGTTTGTGCCGCATTGCGGCCTTGTTTGCCCTGCTCCGCCACTGGGTGCAATTGTTCGGGAGGCATGGCGGCTACAGGGGCATTGCCGTCATTTTTGACTGCATTGCTCATAGCGTCCCTGCATTTTTTATAATGGTCGTGAAAGGCGTTGCCCTGCTCCAACCAATGTTTTTGTTTTATCAACATTCAGGCAGTGCGGCCAACCCGCACATCTACTGCAAAAACACCTCCGGCGAACAGCAAGGGCGCTTTTACAAATTTACAGATTCGCGAAACCTCATTCCCCTGAAGCACAGCCACTTCGGCAGAGGTGTTCGGTGCCAAAAGCCGCCAGCCTGTTTTGCGCAAAGGCTTCAAGGCAAGCCCCCACACTGGGCAATCCCGCATTGTGGTAGACGGCTATTCCGGCTGCCTGCATGGCCTGCAAAGGGCGAACCCCCATACCGCCAGCCAGCAGCACAGTCACGCCCAGGCGGGCCAATATCTGCACAGGGTTGGCGCAATCTCCGGGCATATGCCCCGCGTTTGCCCGAACCATAGCTTCGCCAACTTCGCCAGCTTTTACCCTGGCCAGGGTGTAGACGCTACATCGGCCAAAATGTGCGTGAGGCGCGGCCAAAAGCCCGCCAGGTTCCTGCGAGGGAACCGCCACCAGCACGCCATCGGAATCGGAAGGACGCACATCGTCGGTCAAGGCGTCCATTGCGCACACGCCGCCCTCAATACGCAGGGCCAGACCGTCCACAAGGGCTTCGGCCACACAATGCCGGGCCCTTCGCAACAGCCTGCCAAAGGTGTGGCGCGACACCCCCATACGGGCAGCGGCTTCATCCATGTTTCGGCCTTCGTAATCGGCCAGACGCAAGGCCTCAAGGCCATCCAGCGGCAGAACCCTCTCGTCGAGGTCTGATATGGGGATGCCTTTAGGCTTGAAATAATTGACTTTGGGAAGGGCGCTCACACGCCTGCAATGACTGGGTCTTGGCATATTCTCACACTGATACGATTTTATTATAAAGTACGGCACGGAATGGCACACGTCAAGAGTGATGTAAGTTACTGCAAGACGGCTCGGTACCGCAGTTTGAAACAGGCAACATACCGATTTTCCGCATATATTACCTGCAAACAGATAAAGTAAAAAAGCGGAACCAGCGGCAAAAACCGGTTCCGCATATTACATCTGGTATTCTATATGCCAGCGGTGCATGATGGCAGCTGAATTTATCCCCAGTTCCCCATCACTCCCCTCAAAAGCTCAAACATCTTTTGCGCATCTTGCGCTGTTGGTTTCAGCGGAAGCGACGTTAGTATGCCCAGCCCCTCCATTTCATCATGAAAGACTTCTGCGGGCATGTCCGTCACAACAGCGGTGTGCATTCCGGCATCAATCATCATAAGAGCCGTCACCCAAGACCGCGCAAGCTCACCGGAAGGAGGGTCAAGTACAGCCAAAACCGGATGTTCACGCTGCGCCGCTTCCTTACACTGTTCAAAGCTTTCCGCCATGCCCACGGTGCAGCCGTGGGCATGCAGCTGTGCCACAAAGTCCGCCCAGGCTTCAGGTCGACTGGTTTGCAGCATGATATGCCTGCTTTTCATGGCCGCCCCTAGTGCGAGCCGCCGCCGCAGGTCTGTTCTGTGCTGAAACGGTTCAACTTGCCCTGACAAAAGGCCTCAACAGCCTGCCCCACTGTGGGATAGTTGCCAGCAAAAAAGACGTCAATATGCATCTGGTTGAAGCCCATAAGAGGACGCATGCCCATGCCCCCGGCCAGCAGCGCAGTAACGCCGTGTTCGGCCAGATACTGTACAGGAGCCATGCAGCCACCCTGCTGATGCGGTATGGAAGCCAGCGTGGACTGGGCGGACACCGCGCCGTTCTCCATTTCCACAATGGTATAGATGGCGCAATGGCCGAAATGCATACCCATACCCGCATCCATGCCGCCGGGAAGTTCAGAGGGAATTGCCAGAATTGTCTTGCTCATGATGGTATGTCCTTACAAAGAGTTGATGTTGGCCCGCCGGGCGGGCTTGTCTGCCGCGGCGCAGATGCGCCCCCATATTTTCTCAAGCTCGCTGGCCAGGGGCGAATCCCTTTCCGTAAGAGCTTCGCCACGTATCATGGCCTCCGTCACAAGAGGACTGAAAGGCAAACACCCTGCCAGCGTGTAGCCTTGCCGGACGGCGTACTCTTCTATGGCGCGCGCCTCATCGTTATTGAGGTCGGCCTTGTTAATGATGACGGATACAGGAATACGAAAATGCCTGCACAAATCCGCCACCCGCTCGAAATCATGCCGTCCCGAAGGAGTTGGCTCCACCACCGCCACAGCCAGGGTGGCCCCCGAAAGAGAACTGATGACGGGGCAGCCGATGCCGGGTGATCCGTCGCAGAGGATAAGGCTGTCTTCTGCGGTGGGGGCCAGCTGGCGCGCCTGCTGTTTGAGGAGGCTGACCAGACGGCCCGAATTTTCCTGACCGGGGTCAAGCTGGGCGTGAACAAAAGAACCAAAGCGCGTCTGGCTCAAGTACCAAGTGCCACAGTGCCGTTGAGGAAACTCTATGGCTCCCGTGGGGCAAAGCTTGTGACACACGCCGCAGCCTTCGCAGTCCAGGGCGTCTATTATGAACTGCCCGTTCCCGTTCTGCCCCACTGCTCCAAACTGGCACAACTCCAGGCAACGGCCACACTGCGTGCAGACATTTTCATTGATGACTGCCGTATTGCCCGAAACAAAGGGATGTTCCTGCTGCACATGGGGATCAAAGATGATGTGCAGGTCCGGCACATCCACATCCAGATCACAGAGCACCGGGTTGCGGCCCTCGCGGCTCGCCAGAGCCGCCAATGCCGCGCATACCGTGGTTTTTCCTGTGCCGCCCTTGCCGCTGATGACGACTATTTCACGCATGCCCCGCCCCTGTTGTGCCTGACGCGCATATGTTCACGGCGCTGCAAGGTTCCGCAATCTGACCAATCTTGCCCCCTGCCCACCGCTGCACGGCATCGTAAAGAAGCCCGAAACGTCTCTGCCAGATCAAGGCATTGGCGCTTTGCTCCAAAAGGGGCAGATACCCGCGCGCATAAGCCTCTGCGGCTTGCAGATCAAAGGGCAGACGGGCCAGCAACGGCAGGCCTTCTGCTGCGCAATATTTTTCCAGCGCTGCGTCGCCGCTTTCATTTCCCGGCATACCAGCCCGGTTCATGACAACTGCCAAAGGCATATTCAGCTTTTTAAAGGCCGCATGCGCCAGCTTGAAATCGTAAGTACCAAAAGGAGTGGATTCCGCCACCAATACAAGCGCGTCGGCCATGCGGGCTGTGGTCATGGCCGGACAGCTCACGCCGGGGGGCGAGTCAATAAGAATGTCCGGCACAGAGGCAGCATCACCCACAGAAATAGCGGCAAGCGCGCCATCAATCGCACGCAGCAAGGGCGGCGACATAGCCTCCCCTACCCGGCTTTTTCCCATAAGCAGGGTTTTGCCGGAATTTTTGCCCGAGGTCTGGCTGGAAGTTTGTCCCAAAGCTTGGTTCAAATTCTGGTCAGAATTTTGGTCCGCGCCCATCTTCAGGCTCCACGAACCCCATTGCAGGCTGCCCAGTTCACGCTTGCCCTTTTTCAAGGCATTGGCCTGACAAACCTCAAAACAACCGCCGCAACCGTGGCACATGTCTGCAAAGACGATCAGACCTGCGCCCAGTTTGGCAATGGCCTTGTAGGAGCACATGGCTGCGCAGTCGCCGCAGGCCGTGCATTTTTCCGAGTCCAGTTCCGGCACTGTCAAATACACAGATTGGGCCGCTTCCAGATGGGGATGCAGAAAAAGATGCAGGTTCGGAGCTTCCACATCAGCGTCGACTATCAGGCAAGGGTGCGGCCATATGGCGGCCAGCGAAGCCGCCACCGTGGTTTTTCCCGCGCCCCCCTTGCCGCTGGCAAATGCTATGCGCATGGCAGCCTACTTGTTGGAGGCCGTAGCCGGGTTAAGGGTTCCTCCGGCATAGCAGCGCACGGCATCTCCCACGCTGCGGCCATCCAGATCCTGATATATCTGCATGCCTGCCGCCTGAAGAGCGGTGAAGGCCTTGGGTCCGACGTAACCGCTGAGCACAGCGCCAACGCCCAGGGCAGACAAGCGTTCGGCAGTTTCAATGCCCGCGCCCTGCGCCATGACCTGGGATGCGCCGTTGTCTACATATTCCGTGTTCATGCTTTCCATATCCACAATCACGAAACCAGCGGCGCGCCCAAAACGCGGATCTACCTGGGATTCCAGGCCCGGGCCTTCACTTGAGACGGCAATTTTCATGTGTCCGCTCCTTTGCGCAGCCATGCCACGCCATTGTTTTGCTCAAACGAGCATAATCTTCACATCTCAAATGTCAAGCGAAGGTGTGGACTTTTCACAGACGTTCTTGCATAGGTGAAAAGGCAGGCAAACTAGAGCAGGCAAAAGCAGCCAAATATGAGCATACGCAGCCGGAAGCAGACATAAGCAATCAAGCGGAGTACAGGCTGTCAGGGCTGCTTTAAGGCCAGAATAAGAGGAGCCACAAAGCACTTCAAATAGGCGGCGGGGGCTGGTGATAAGCAGAGGAGAAAGAGGTGGAGTTGCTTTGGCGAGGGGTGGGGATGCCCTGCGGGCACGGAGGCTTTTATTTTATCTTGTTTTGGTCGCCTCGGAGGCTCAACGCAGAAATAACTGAAAATGCGCTAGTGACGGCACCGCCTTCGCGGCGGGCGGCAGAGGGGGCCTGTTAGGGGCTGCGCCCCTCCGGGGCCCCCTCTGCACTCCCCCCGGACAACCCCGCTGCGTTTTCATACCTCTCCATTCCCCCGTGTTAACCTTCAAGGGCTTTCCATATTTTACCAATATCCGAAGGCTGCGCGGCTTCCGCTTCGGGAGCTTCCCTCCCTTCGGTCGGGTGATCTCCCTGCGCGCCGCGCAATGCCATCAACGGGTGAGGCTTTGAATGATGGGCGGATTGGAATGAAGGATCAGGCCGGGTTTTCATTGGTGGACGAGGTGGAAAGGATCTATCTGATTACTTTTGAGGGGTGGTCAAATTCGAGTGGGAATACCCGATAGCTTTTGCTTGGTGGGAGATCGAAGTGTAAATATCGTGAGAATTTTGAGCCGCGGAGTGGGAATAGTTAGCGGTGCGTAGTGAAGAAAGAGAGGGAGTCGCTTTGGCGAGAGGTGGGGAATACCCTGCGGGACGCTTCTTACGCATAACAAGCCCGGTGTAGTACCCAGCGGGAACAGGACATTCCTCCTGAAGTTACTTACGCAATAGTAAGCTCAGTGTGCCCAACGGGTACGGGGACGCCTTGTGGCGTATTGAAGGAGGAGTAAACGTTTTAGGGGGAGGAGACCCTTTTGCAAAAGGGTCCCTACCCCACAAGTTATTTCAAAATACAGCAGTACACCTAGGCAAGGCCGAACCTCAGCCCCGCATATCCCACGACACGGCTGGTGTCGCCAGATGCCGCCGCCGAGGTGTCATACAAGCACAGCTCGGCCCACGGGTTGCCAAGGGAGCGCACGGCAAACAAGGCCAGGGCCAGCGGTCCGGCCCCACACATGGTGATGCCTTCCCTGTCCACTACGGCCAAAAGGGCTTCGGGGTCACACGCCAGCGCTTGCGCCAGAGCTTGCGCGTCCTTATGCAGGGTCTGCTCCTGATTCTGGTAATGATTCATGTCAGAACTGACGATGAAGCCCACATCCTCCCCGCTGGCTCTGTAGTCTTCCACAATCTGGGCCAGGGCCAACCCCGCCGAACGCAGAACATCAGGCCGGCGCGTGCCCACGCACACAGGAACAATGGTACGGTGCATGGCCGTAGAGCCATCCTTTCCCGCTGCCAAAGGAAGACTTTGCAAAAAGGGCAGCAGAACTTCTATGGAGTGTTCGCCCAAATGGCAAAGCTCGTCTGGCAAAAAACCACCTGGTGCTTGAATCAAGGTCTGAGCCAGCTCTTCATCCACCTGCACGGGGCCCAATGGCGTCATCCATTGCCCTTCGGCCCAGACCCCCAGCGGTTTTCCCTGACCGGTATGGTTGGGGCACAGGACAAAAAGCCGCTGCGGCAAACTGGCTCCGGCAGTGGAGTTTTTCCACGAACTGGCCAGCGTGCCCCCTATAATACGCCCGCAATAAACATATCCGGCATGAGGCAGCATAAGCCCCAGCAAACGCGAACCAGCATCATGCGCGTGCCCGTCCGGCACAGATCCCGCTGAGCTGGACACTGTCATAAGCCATGCGTGGAGTTCTTTTTTCAACTGTTCAACATCAGCAGGGTAAAAACGCCCTGCCGCTATGGGGTGTCGTGTGCTCATGGCCGCTCCCGAAATATGGCGAATTAGAGGTAGTTAACATATAAAATGTTACATACCCGGCGGCGAGTAGACTGAAGCATCCGCTGCTATGCAGTGTGGATTCTGCCAATCCGCGTTGTGGCAGAAAGCCAACGTCGAACTGTTGACCATTGCAAAGCTAATCTACTCTGGAATAAACGCTGCGAACCCCGCACAACGGGGTTGTCCGGGTTTCAAAACTTCCCGGACTTCCGCGCGCCGACCCGCTATCCTTGCGGACTGCGAAATCATCACATCTTACAGAACATCAAGCTGCACCTGCAACG
This sequence comes from Desulfovibrio intestinalis, assembly GCF_014202345.1. Lineage (NCBI taxonomy): Bacteria > Pseudomonadati > Thermodesulfobacteriota > Desulfovibrionia > Desulfovibrionales > Desulfovibrionaceae > Desulfovibrio > Desulfovibrio intestinalis. Next base: position 7,441 of record NZ_JACHGO010000011.1, on the reverse strand, counting down.
CGCCGTGCACTTATGATTTTTTATTATCGCCTATCCTATGCCTCCAAGCAAGGCATAATGGGTTTCCATATATTCCAGCAAACCTTCCCGGCCGCCTTCACGGCCCATGCCGCTGCCCTTGACGCCGCCAAAGGGCGTTTCGGCTGAGGCCAGCCCCGCATCATTAACGCCCACCATGCCATACTGCAGGCTCTTCCAGAGCCGCCATGTGCGCGCCATATCGCGCGTGCAGACATAGGACGCGAGACCGTATTCCGTATCATTTGCAAGGGCCACGGCTTCTTCTTCGTCTTCAAAGGACATGACAGCCGCCACAGGACCGAATATTTCCTCGCGGAAAATCCGCATATCAGGCTTGATACCTGTCAGCAGTGTAGGCTCGTAGAAATTGCCGCCCAACTTGTGGGCCTGCCCGCCTGCAATGCGGCAAGCGCCGTTTTGCAGGGCGTCACGCACAAGAGCGTCCACATGGGCTACAGCCTCGGCATTGATAAGCGGCCCCATTGTGGTATCGGCCTTGAGCCCGTCACCGACCTTGAGTTCGCGTATGCCTTGCAGCAGGCGGCGCACAAAGGCGTCGAACACGTCTTTGTGTACAAGAAAACGGTTGGCGCAGATGCAGGTTTGCCCCGCGTTACGGAATTTATTGCCCAGGGCCATGCGGGCCGCCAGGTCAATATCGGCATCGTCGAAAACGATGAAGGGCGCGTTGCCTCCCAACTCGAGAGACACACGCTTGAGGGTGGGGCCGCACTGGGCGGCAAGTGTTTTGCCCACAGGCGTGGAACCCGTAAAGCTGAGTTTGCGCACCAGCGGGCTTTCAGTGATGACGGAGCCAATGGCCCCGGCACTGCCCGTAATGACGTTGAAAACCCCGGCAGGAATACCTACCCGCATGGCCAGTTCTGCCATAGCCAGCGCACTGTAGGGCGTGGCGCTGGCAGGCTTGACAATGGCCGTGCAACCCGCAGCCAGTGCCGGAGCAACCTTGCGGGGAATCATCGACATGGGGAAGTTCCAGGGAGTGATGGCCGCGGCCACGCCCACGGGGGCGTGCCGGGTGAGCGCCTGTACGCCCTGCCGGAATCCGGGCACCACCTCGCCGCTGACGCGGCGGGCTTCTTCGGCATACCAGGGAAAGTAGGAAGCTCCTTGAAGAATTTCCCCTCTGGCTTCAGCCAGAGGCTTTCCCTGTTCCAGCGTGAGCAGGCGGGCCAGATCTTCAAGATTGGCGTGAATGGCCTGCTCCCAGGCGTGCAGATAAGCCCCGCGTTCCTGCGGGCTTTTGGCGCTCCAGGCGGTAAAAGCAGTGTGAGCGGCTTCAACGGCAAGCCGGGCTTCTTCGGCACCACAGTTGGGCACATGGCCCAACTGTTTGCCGTTAGCCGGATTGATGACATTCAGAACGCTTTTGTCTGCCGCATCACGCCACTGCCCGTTGATCAGGCAGTGGGGACGAAAGAGACTCTTATCCTGTAGTATCCGATGCATGTGTGCCCCCGCTATGCGCAGGCTGGGGGGATCAGAAAAGCTTTCTGCCTCCCATCCAGTGGTGCTTGACGCGCCCACGCAAGGTCTGCCCCAAGAAGGGCGTGTTCAGACTTTTTGAATACATGGTCTCCCTTGAAGGAATCCATGCTTCTTCCGGGTTAAACAAAAAGAAATCTGCCGGGTCGCCAGGAGCAAATCCGTTCCAGGGCAAACCAAAAATTTCCGCCGGGCGGCGGCACCACAGGCGGTGCGCGTCCGATTCGGTCAAAACACCTTCGTCCACAAGCGCCCAGGTAAGGCTCAGGGCCAGATCAAGCCCAGTAAAGCCGCAAGGGGCCTCATCCAGCGTACCGTCTTTTTCGTGCGCGGCATGCGGGGCGTGGTCAGTCACAAGAATGTCCACAATGCCCGTTTTTACGGCTTCACGCAAAGCTTCGCGGTCATGCGCCGTACGCAGGGGCGGACTCACTTTAGATTGGGTACTATAATTCTCAAGGGCTGTTTCGTCCAGCAGCAGATAGTGCGGGCACGTTTCAGCACTCACTTTAACGCCGCGTTCCTTGGCCCAGCGAATGATGTCCACAGTCAACGCTGCAGAAACATGTGCAATATGTACAGGAATATCAAGATATTCCGCAAGCATTATGTCACGCGCTGCCTGCAGGGCTTCGCCTGCGGGCGGTTGCCCCTTGAGCCCCAAAAGCCCGCTGACGTCCCCCTCGTGCATGATCCAGCCGCGTCCCAGGTGCGGGTCTTCGCAGTGGTCAATAAGAATCAGGCCCAGATCAGCGCCATATTCCATAATACGGCGTACCAGTTCGGTATTTTCCAGAGGACGGCCATCGTTGGACACGGCCACGCAGCCCGCTTCCTTGAGTTCAGCCAGAGGGGCCATCGTTTCCCCCTTGAGGCCGATGGTGGCCGCCGCTATGGGCAAGAGGCGCGGGCCGTGGGGATGGCTTTGCCGCGCCCTGTCCAGCATATGCCGGGTGACGCTGGCAGTATCGTTTACAGGCTTGGTGTTCGCCATACACATGACCGCGCCAAACCCGCCGCGCGCTGCGGCCTCAAGCCCGGAAGCCACGTCTTCCTTGTATTCAAAGCCGGGTTCGCGCAGGTGTACATGGGCATCAATGAGGCTTGGCATAAGCACGAGGCCACAAGCATCAAAAATTTCGCACCCTTCGGGAGCCGCGTGATGGCCAGCCGGGGTCATTGTCATAATCTTGTTGTCGTCCACCAGAAGATCCACAGGAGCTTCAAGGTGACGGGCGTTTTTGATGCAAAGCCTCATGCGCGTCCTCCATCGTTGCGCGTAGCCAGAAGATAGAGTACGGCCATGCGCGTTGCCACGCCCGCCGCCACCTGGTTCAGCACCAGACTGGCAGAAGCGTCGGCCATGTCATCGGAAATTTCCAACCCGCGGTTCATCGGACCGGGGTGCAGCACCTTGGCTCCGGGCCGGGCCAATTCCATATGTCCGAGGCCCAGGCAAAAGCGCCGCGAGTATTCAGCCAAATCCGGCAAAAGCCCGGCCTGCTGGCGTTCCAGCTGCAGGCGCAGGCACATGGCGGCGTCCACGTCGCGCACGGCCTTCTCAAGATTTGTGTACACTTCCACGGGCCAGTGGTCCACCCCTGCGGGCAGCAGCGTTCGCGGAGCGCAAATGCGCACGCGCACGCCAAGGCTGGTGAGCAGGTGAATATTTGACCGCGCCACCCTGCTGTGCGCAATGTCGCCAAGAATAAGCAGGGTACGGTCTTCAAAAGTATTGTCCCATGCCTGACGCAGGCTGAAGCAGTCCAGCAGGGCCTGGGTGGGATGGGCATGCCAGCCATCGCCGCCATTAACCACACCGCAGGGCAGCAGGTCCGCGATATAACGGGCCGCGCCACTGCTGGAATGGCGAATGACAATCACGTCTGGCGACATGGCCTGCAACGTCAGGGCCGTGTCCTTGAGGCTTTCGCCCTTGTTGAGGCTGGAACCGCTTTTGCCCAGAGCGAAGGTATCCGCCGAAAGACGCTTGCCCGCCACATCAAAGGAGGTCTTGGTGCGGGTGCTGTCTTCCACAAAAAAGAGCACCACGGTCTTTCCCTTGAGTGTAGGCACTTTCTTGACGGGACGGGTGTTTATTTCCTGAAAGCTGGCGGCCAGATCCAGAAGATGCAGGGTGTCGGGCCTGCTCAACTGGGTCACGTCCAGAAGGTCTTTGTGTGGCCAGTGGTAACGATTTTCAGTATTCATGGCACTGCTGTGTAAAAGGTAAAAAAAAGCCCCGCTGACTTTATCAACGGGGAACGGCGGGAATGGCTGCGGCCCTGACCCGGAACGATTTGAGTTCAAAAAAACCGGGCGTCCAAGGCGCCGATAGGGGCGCCCCCCTGAATATGCAGAGTATGGGAGCGGCAGACATCATTCCTATTTTGTAGGCGCGCAAAGGGGCTTTGTAAAGCAAAAAGTCTGTTGACGCCCGCTGGGCCATTGTCTAGTTAGAGGAGGGCAATACCGTCTTCTTGACGGCACAGGCCAATCCGGCTGACGACTGGCATCTGTATGCGGCCGCCAACATACGCAGGGTTTCAGTGTTGCAGCACGGCTTGTTACCGAAACCCGGCCTTTTTCATCAGTATTCCATCAGGCTCTCTTCTGGAGGATGTAACCGATGCTTTTGACTCTTGTGATCTACCTTGCATGTGGCGCTGTGGCTGGCGTGCTGGCCGGACTGCTGGGCGTGGGGGGCGGCATAGTGCTTGTGCCTATGATGGTAGCCATATTTCCCACCGTTGGCGTGCCTGCGGAATACGTGCAGCAAATGGCTTTGGGCACGTCCCTCGCCAGTATCATGATTACCTCCATTTCCAGCGCCCGCGCTCACAACAAACGCGGCGCAGTGCATTGGGACATCTTTCGCAACATTACGCCGGGCATCCTTCTTGGCACGTTTGTGGGCGGGCTTATCGCCACACACATGCCCACGCTTGCTCTCAAGATTATCTTCATCTGCTTTCTGTTTGTGGTGGCTGCCCAGATGCTTTCAGGCTATCGGCCTCCGGCCACACGCAACATGCCGGGTTTTGCCGGCACATCGGGCGTGGGCCTGGGCATAGGTCTTCTTTCAAGCTTTGTGGGCATTGGCGGCGGCACGCTTTCCGTGCCCTTCATGTCTTCCTGCAATGTGCCCCTGCACCATGCCGTGGGTACTTCAGCCGCCATCGGCTTTCCCATAGCTGTGGCCGGAACTCTGGGCTTTATTGTGGGCGGCTGGGGACGGCCCGACCTTCCCTCAATGACGCTGGGTTTTGTGAATCTGTGGGCTTTGCTGGGCATAGCCTCGGCCAGCTTTCTTACCGCGCCCCTTGGGGTCAAGCTGTCGCACGCCCTGCCCGCCGACAAACTTAAGCGCGGCTTTGCCTGCTTTTTGATTATCGTGGCCGTCAAGATGGCCTGGGGATTGCTGTAACCCGTAATTGCTGTCAAGATAGGAACATGAAACTCTATTCCTACAACCACAAACTGGCTGAATCCGTCTGGTGGAACCTCTTTCTGCTGACTCTGGGCGGTTTGCTAACCGCTGTCTGCATTCAGAGCGTAGCGGCTCCACACGACTTTCTCGCTGGCGGCATTATGGGCGTGGCGCTGCTTACCAACTACTGGACAGGCACGCTAACGCCCCTTGTGTGGTACGCTATGATTTGCGTACCCATTTATCTTTTCGGCTGGTTTTTTGTGGGGAAGCGCTTTCTGCTCTATACAGCTTACGGCACCCTCTGTACGACGGTCTTCGGCTTTTTCATCAACTTTACCATCCCCCTGCAAAGCGAGCTGTATGCCGCTGTGGTGGGCGGCGTTCTGCACGGCGCCGCCGGGGGCCTGATGCTGCGTACCCTGGGTAGTGGCGGGGGTACGGACGTTATCGCCGTGGTACTCAAGGACCGCTGGAATTTTTCCATCGGCCAGTTCAACGTCATTTTCAACGGCCTGCTTTTCTTGCTGGGCGCTTACCGCCTGCCTTTCGATCTCATAGTGGCCTCAATGATTATGATGTTCATCTCGTCCAACGCGCTTGAGTATGTATTGGGCATGTTCAACCGACGCAAGCTGGTCTTTATCATTTCCGATCACGGTGAGGAAATCAGCGAAGCCATTCTGGTAACAGAACGCTTTGGCGCTACCATGCTGCGTGGCAAGGGAGCATACTCCGGTTCTGACCGCGAAATTCTGCTTACAGTTACCAACAATATCGCGCTCAAGCGGCTGGAAAATCTTGTTTTCAGCATCGACCGCAACGCGCTCTTCATTGTTGAAAACACCTTTTACGTTTCCGGCGGGCAGTTCGCCCGCAGGGGCAGGTAGGATCAGAGCATGGCGCCCCTCGCCCCCCTCACGCCCGAATCCTATTCTGACAAGCCAGAGCCTCAGGCGCTGGCCATCAGAGCTAAAAGTATTGTTACTCTTGCGGGGGAAGATCCGGCCAGGGGCGCACGCCTGTTCGCCCCCCTGAAAAAAATTGATAATGCCGTACTCATCGTGCGGGACGGCATGGTGGACGAAGTGCGGCCCTGGTCCGCAAGCGCTGCCCCGGCTGGAGCGCTGGTGCGGGATCTGGGCGCGGTATGCCTTGCCCCTGCCTGCGTCAACGCCCACACCCACCTGGAACTTTCGCACCTTGCAGAGCGTACCCGCTGGGGCAAAGGCTTCACGGCATGGCTGCAAAGCCTTATCTCTTTGCTCCGCGAAGCACCGGACCCGCAAGCCGCTGAAAACGCCTGCGCCCATATGGCAGGAACCGGAACCTTATACGCTGGCAATATCACCGGGTCCCTGCCCGGCGGCATGCTGCTGGCTGACGCCGCCTGCCGTGAAGCGGGCCTTGCTGTGAACCATTTCTGCGAATGGTTCGGTTTTGGCGCTCCCTTTGCCGACGGCGTGCGCCCCTGGCCGCCCCGCTGCCGCGAAGCCCTTGAAGAAGATCCTTTTCTGGCTGCACGCTGTGCGCCGGGCGGGCATGGCCTCTACTCCACCGGGCCTGATATTTTGCGTGCAGCCAAGCAGGACTGCGCCCGCATGGGCCGCATTTTCAGCTTTCATCTGGCGGAATCGCCGGATGAAACACAACTGCTGACCACAGGCGACGGCCCCCTGCGCCAGTGCTACGAACAGGTGGTTCTGCCCCCCGACTGGCAGGCCCCCGGTTTGCGCCCCCTTGCTTATGCCGTCAAGCTGGGTCTTCTGGATGCTGGCACCCTGGCTGTACACGGCACGCAACTGGACGCGCAGGAAGTGGAAGTGCTGGCTGCCAGCGGCGCGGCCCTGTGCATGTGCCCGCGCTCAAACCGCAACCTTGGGCTGGGCGTGCCGCCAGTACGCGATCTGCTTGAAAGCGGCTGCCTGCTCTGCCTCGGCACTGATGGCCTGACCAGCAACCGAGACCTGGATGTGCGGCAAGAAGCCGTGTGGCTACGTGAAAATCTCGATGTGCCCCCCGAAGCCTTAGTGCGCCTCATGACCATCAACGGGGCAGAAGCCCTCAACATGCTCCAGAGCGGCGCTGGACGCCTGGAACCGGGAAGCCCTGCAGACTTCTGCGTTCTGCCTGAAGCGCTCACCTACTAGAGCGTCTTCACCTGAAGCAGCCGCTTAACGGCTAGCAAAGCCCGCCTGCACCTATTTTGCGGCAAGAATTTGTACGCAAATTCTTGCAGAACAAGTGGCTCATCTCATTCGTAAATAGCTCTGGAGCAGATGAATTTTGAAATGTAGTACATTTCAAAGTTGTCATTCTGCCGAAGAATACGAATTTCAGCAGAATCCACACCGTGTTACGGCGTGTCGTTCCCCTGTGCAGCATTAGTGCATATATGGCCCCGCCCTATGGTCAAGGGAAAATAGACTTTGGAAATTCGTTCGGATGCTCGCATATATACGGCGTCAGCCTAGTATGGCAGCG